>NZ_JBBMFL010000004.1:0-275293 GCF_040095975.1 Alistipes intestinihominis | reverse complement strand
GGCTCAAATTCCGATTCTTTTCAGCCACGATTCCACTCCGCCGGCACTCCCCGGCATGTCGATCCCAGCATCGTCCGACTTCGAAGGGCGATTGCTCCCCGCCAGGGCAAGGCTTTTGAGTAACTCAAAAGGTATCGAGTAACTCGATACACACCTTGCTGTTAGCCGATGCTAACAAAATATAAAACCTGTTTTATCGATTGATTTGTTGATTCATTGTCGTGTTATCATACCGATTGAATATTCGAATATCGGATGAAATATATATCCGCAGATTGGTTAGTACATTGCAACATTGGTACGTACCAACCGATTTGCATATAAACATATAAATATGCAAACGTACAACAATAACGGGCAGGTAATTCCTGCCCGTCGTTACTTTTAACAACAGCTATTCAAGGTGGTTGAAACCACAATCGGCAAAATTGTCCGAGTTCGTACTGTCGTCTTTTGCAACAACCATTGTCGAATGATTGCCGCATGGCGGCTATTCAGCCGAAATGCCAGCGCAAAGATCGTTTCGAGGTTATAGGCGTCGGCCCCGTTTCCGTTCGGTAGGCGAATACATCGCTTTGTCTCCGATTCCCGCACGATGCCGCTTTTGTAAAGCGCTTTAATCGCCGTCCGAATCGTCGGAACAAGAATCCCGAACAATTCCGCCAACTCTATCTCTGTCATCCAAATTCTATCGCAGCCAATAGGCATAGATAACTGCCCATGCCCGTCTATTGTAAGATATTCTCTTTTCATCGGAATTACCGCTTATTGATTCAATAGTAATACATCCCCCGAAAACATCTGCTCGTTCATCTTCCGCATTTCTTTACCGATGAGCTGTTCCGAGAATTTGGCATAGTGCCGCGTCATATTGGTATTCGAGTGTCCGAGAATCTTTGCCAGCACGTCGATCGGCATTCCATACTCTACGGCCAAACAAGCGAAAGTATGTCTTGCTACATGTGTGGTCAGGTTCTTCGGGATGTTGCAAATGTCGGCGATCTCTTTTAGGTAGGCATTCATCTTTTGATTACTCGGAACCGGCAGCAGTTTCCCTGTCGCTCGTAACTCCGCATCCCGTTCGTATTTCTTCAGCAGTGCCAACGGGTACGGCAATAGCGGAATACGACTCATGACGGCCGTCTTCTCTCGCGGCTTATAAATCCACGTTGTTCCGTTGTCGTCCGTACGGATATGTTCCCGTCTCAAATGTTCCGCATCCGTGAATGCCAAACCGGTCAGGCAACAAAAAGCGAAGACATCCCGAATCCGATCCAGCCGCTCGTTCGGCAGTCTCTTTTGCACCAATGTCTCCAACTCTTCACGCGTGAGATGGTCTTTCTCTTTGTTGTGCTCCTCTTTGAGCTTATAGTTCCGAAACGGGTCTTTCTCTATCCACTCGTTACGTAGACAATAGCGGGTAAAGTTCTTCACGCAATCGAGCAGATTCACGGCTCCGTTGTGCTTGCAGTTGTGGGCTGTTTGCAGGAAAGTATTGAAGCCGTCGAGAAACTCGTAACCGACAGCCGAAAGCAAAATATCATCTTTCTTGTAATGTGCGGCGACATATTCTTTCAGATATCGCAGTACCCTATGATATTTGTTTGCTGTTAGTTGAGTAATCCGCACGCCGACCTCTGCCTGTCGTTTCTCGCAGTATTTTTCTAATTCTGCAAGAAACATAATCGAAAGCGTGGTGGGATTCTGCAACCGCTCCTTAATCTGAATACAATTACCCTCGTAGCCTTTGGAAATCAACTCCTGCCGCACAGCGAGAATCCTTGCGCGGTAATCGTCTAAATAAGAATTGACTTGCTGACATAGCTTGTCTTTGCCAGTTGCCCGCTCTTTGGATTGATTCCATTTGTCGGCAGGAACCGAACACTGGATGTAGATCTCTTTGGAGATACCGTTGGTTGTAATGCGGGCCAGAATAGGGGTTAAGCCTGCCTTGTTGGTGCGTGCCTTACGCAGAAAGTAAGTTACGCTGAATCGTTTTCTTTCCATCGTCCGAATACATTTTGAGTTTGACAATCAAACGATTGAAAAGCCCGGAACGTTCGGCGCAAACCGATGTAATTCAACGCACTGCCGAAAAAGTGTGGTACATTTCTACCGCTCGCACCCGTGTACCACGATTCGGCACACCGAGAAGGTGCTTTTGCTTGCTGTCTTTTGCTACGCCACAAAAACGAAACGATTCCGCATATCATTGATATACAGAATCGTTCGCTTCGTGCTGCGCAATATTGTCCAACAAAAAAGGTCCTTCTGTGAAGGATCTCGTGAGCGGAAAACGGGATTCGAACCCGCGACCCTCAGCTTGGGAAGCTGATGCTCTACCGACTGAGCTATTTCCGCATTACGGAGTACAAAGTTACTCCGTTTTTTTTATTTGTCAAGTTTTCGAGCCCCGAAAATTGCGTTCAGTCCACGATTTTTTTCAGCGACGCGAGGTTCTCGGGATTTTTCAGCCCGCGGCCTTCGGGGGTGTAGAGGTAGTCGATCCGGCAGCGGAAGTGCTCCTCGACCTTGCCGCGCACGACCTTCATCGTGCTGTTCACCAGTCCGTTCTGCTCTGTGAACGCTTCGTCTACAATGGCCAGTCCCGCCGGTAGCCACCGTTCGGGGAACTCCCCGGCATAGACCCCGCCGGCCCGGTAACGGTCGATCTCGGCACCGAGAATCTCGGCGGCAGCGGCGGCACGTTCCCCTTCCGGAACTCTGCGGGCCTCCAACTCGCGCCGCAAAGCCTCGCGGTTGGGAACCACGATCGCCCCCGTGAAGGGACTCTGATTGTTGTGGATGATGATCTGGTCGATGTAGGGCGACTTGTCCACGATCGCCTCCTCCATGCCTTCGGGGCTGTACTTTTCCCCGTCCGAGGAGATCAGCAGGCTTTTGAAGCGTCCCAGCACATAGAGGAAATCATCCTCCGAGACATACCCCATGTCTCCCGTGTGCAGCCATCCGTCGCGCACCGTTTCGGCTGTGGCTGTGGGATTCTTCCAGTACCCGGCCATGACGTTCTCGCCGCGGATGACGATCTCGCCCTTTTGTCCGCGGGGAACCTCCTGGCCCGCTTCGTCGAGGATCTTCAGGTCGAGCGGAATGAGTATCTTGCCCGACGAGCCGAAACGGTGCCAATGATGCTTGGGCGAATTGGTCGAGATGACGGGCGTGGCTTCCGAAAGCCCGTATCCCTGGAACATCGGGATGCCGATGGCGTAGTAGAAGCGCTGCAACTCGGAATCGAGCAGCGCCCCGCCTCCGACGAAGAATTTCATGCTGCCGCCGAACGCCTCGCGGACCTTGCGGAACAGCACGGCGTCGAACAGCGCCACGAAAGGTTTCAGCACGATGCGCCAGCCGCGGCCGCGGCTGTATCCGTCGCCGTTGTAGGCGTATGCCGTGCGAAGCGCGAGGCGGAAGAGCCGCTCGGAGAATTTGCCTTTGGCCCGGATGGAGCTTTCGATCCCCTTGCGGAAATTCTTGGCCAGCGCGGGCACCGACAGCAGGAAGTGCGGCTGCACCTCGCGGATGTTCTGCGGAATGTTTTTGAGCGTCTCCATCGGTGTCGCCCCGATCTGAACCGTGGCCACCGAGGCGCCGCAGGCGATCATGATGTAAAATCCCACGACATGCGCGAAACAGTGGTCCAGAGGCAGGATGATGAGCGTCCGGTAATGCGACGGGATGTCGATGCGCGACAGCGACTGTTCGACGTTGGCCGTGTAGTTGCGGTGCGTCAGCACCACGCCCTTGGGGTCGGCCGTCGTGCCCGACGTGTAGGTGATCGTCGCATAATCGTCGTTCCGGATCGCCTGGCCTGTTTTCAAGAACTCCTCCCGGTTTTTGGCCAGATAGTCGCGGCCCAGGCGTTTCAGCGTACCGTAAGCCGTCTCTCCGGATTCCAGCGGAATGTGTCCGAGAACGATCACATGCTCCATCTGCGGCAGTTCGGCGCGGATGCGGCGGATCTTCGGCAGCTGGTATTTCGACACGAAAACGGCCTTGACCTCGGCGTGCCGCATGCGGAACAGCAGGTCGTTCGACTCTTCGAGCTTCACCGACAGCGGCACGCTGATCGCCCCGGCGTAGAACAGTCCCAGTTCGGAGATGATCCACGCGTTGCTGCCTTCGGCCAGGATGGCGACCTTGTCGCCCGGGCGAATCCCCGCCGAAGCGAGGCCCGCACCGACTTCGAGCGCCTGCTCTTTGGTTTCGGCATAGGTCGTGGGCTCGAATTTGCGGTGCCGTTTCTCGAGCAGGAAAGTTTTGGCTCCGTACTTCTCGACGGAGGCTTCGAAGAGGTCGATGATGGTCTTTTTCATGACGCTTAGTCCATTTTTAACACGGCGAGGAAAGCCGACTGGGGAACTTCGACGTTGCCGATCTGGCGCATGCGCTTCTTGCCCTTCTTCTGTTTTTCGAGCAGCTTGCGCTTGCGCGAGATGTCGCCGCCGTAACACTTCGCCGTCACGTCCTTGCGCACGGCCTTGACCGTTTCGCGGGCGATGATCTTGGCGCCGATGGCCGCCTGTATGGCGATGTCGAACTGCTGGCGGGGAATCAGCTCCTTGAGTTTCTCGCACATCTTGCGTCCGAAATCGTAGGCGTGGTCCGTATAGGTCAGCGACGAGAGGGCATCGACCGGCTCGCCGTTGAGCAGAATGTCGAGTTTGACCAGCTTCGAGAGCTGGAATCCCGTGCGGTGGTAGTCGAACGAGGCATACCCTTTCGAGATGCTTTTGAGTTTGTCGTAGAAATCGAAGACGATCTCCGACAGCGGCATGTCGAAATTGACCTCCACGCGGTCCTGCGTGATGAAGGTCTGGTTTTTCATCACGCCGCGCTTGTCGATGCACAGCTTGATGACGTTGCCCAGGAACTCCGACTTGGTGATGATCTGCGCCTGGATGTAGGGCTCCTCGATCTTGGCGATCTTCGTCACTTCGGGCAGCCCCGAGGGGTTGTGCACCTCCACCACGTCGCCCTGCGTCGTGGTGATGCGGTACGACACGTTGGGCACGGTCGTGATGACATCCATGTCGAATTCGCGGTACAGCCGCTCCTGGATGATCTCCATGTGCAGCAACCCGAGGAATCCGCAGCGGAATCCGAATCCCAACGCCAGCGAGCTTTCGGGCTCGAACGTCAGCGAGGCGTCGTTGAGCTGCAATTTTTCGAGCGACGCGCGCAGGTCCTCGTACTGGTCGGCCTCCACCGGGTAGACGCCTGCGAAGACCATCGGCTTCACGTCCTCGAATCCGGCGATGGCCTCTTGGGCGGGATTTGCGACCGAGGTGATCGTGTCGCCGACCTTCACGTCCTCCGAGGTCTTGATGCCCGAGCAGATATACCCCACGTCTCCGGCCTTGATCTCCTGCCGGGGTTGCATTTTGAGTTTCAGCACGCCTATCTCGTCGGCGTCGTATTCGCTGCCCGTGTTGAAGAACTTCACGTGGTCGCCCTTGCGGAGCGTGCCGTTGAAGACGCGGAAATAGGCGATGATGCCGCGGAAGGGGTTGAACACCGAGTCGAAGATCAGCGCCTGCAACGGCGCGTTTTCGTCGCCTTTCGGAGCGGGAATGCGGGCCACGATGGCTTCCAGCACCTCTTCGACGCCCGCTCCCGTCTTTCCCGACGCGAGCAGAATATCTTCGTCCTTGCATCCTATGAGGTCGATCACCTGGTCTTTTACCTCGTCGATCATCGCCGAGTCCATGTCGATCTTGTTCAGCACGGGGATGATCTCCAGATCGTGTCCCACGGCCAGATAGAGGTTCGAGATGGTCTGCGCCTGAATGCCCTGCGTGGCATCGACCACCAGCAGCGCCCCTTCGCACGAGGCGATGGCGCGCGACACCTCGTAGGAGAAGTCCACGTGCCCCGGGGTGTCGATCAGGTTGAGCGTGTATCGTTGTCCGTCGCGGGCCGTGTATTCCATTTGGATGGCGTGGCTCTTGATGGTGATGCCCTTTTCGCGTTCGAGGTCCATGTCATCGAGCACCTGCGATTGCATTTCGCGCTGGTTCAGCGTGTTGGTCTTTTCCAGCAGCCGGTCGGCGAGCGTCGATTTGCCGTGGTCGATATGGGCTATGATGCAGAAATTGCGGATGTTTTTCATAGATAAGGGTAAAATCTGTCGCAAATATACACAAATTTTTGAATATATAGGAAGCCCCCGATTTGCCGGAATGACGCAAATTGCTTATATTTGCAACTTCAACAAGTTAGGTTTAAGATGTTAAGCAGACAAATCGCATCCAAGCTCCGGGGCTATGAAACCCCGTTTTACCTTTATGACACGGCGCTGCTGCGCCAGACTCTCGAAAGCGTCGTCTACGAGTCGAAAAAATACGGTTATAAGGTACATTACGCCATCAAGGCCAACTACGACGACCACCTGCTGGCCATCATCCGCGAATACGGACTGGGCATCGACTGCGCTTCGGGCAACGAGCTCCGCAAGGCCGTCGAGGCGGGTTTCGATCCCAAGGGCATCGTCTACGCCGGCGTGGGCAAACGCGACAAGGAGCTGAAATACGCCATCGAGCAGAATATCCTCGCCATCAACTGCGAGTCGATTCAGGAACTGGAACTCGTTGACGCTTTCTCGGCCGAGATGGGCAAGGTGACCGATATTGCGCTGCGCATCAACCCCGACATCGACCCCAAGACCAACCATTGCATCGACACGGGCCAGGCCGACAGCAAGTTCGGCATCTCCTACGAAGAGGTGCTCGAACACGCCGCGGAGATCCGGGCGTTCAAGAATATCAACATCATCGGCCTGCACCTGCACATCGGATCGCAGATCCGCGAGCTGCACGTCTTCGAGAACATGTGCAACAAGGTCAACGTCATCGTCGAGAATCTAGAAAAGCTGGGCTGCAAGTTCCGCTTCGTCGATGTGGGCGGCGGTTTGGGCGTCAACTACGACGTTCCCGAGAACGAGCCGATCCCCAATTTCGCGTCGTTGTTCTCGATCGTCCACAACCACCTGCGCATCGGCGACCGCGAGGTTCACTTCGAGTTCGGGCGTTCGATCGTCGCCGAATGCGGCGAGCTGATCACGACGGTGCTGTTCAACAAGACCACCGCCACGGGCCGCAAACTGGTGATCGTCGATGCTTCGATGACCGAGCTGGTCCGCCCGGCGATGTACGGCTCGTACCACAATATCGAGAACATCACGGCCCGCGAGGAGGAGGCTCCCAGCGAAAAATATACGGTCGTGGGCACGGCCTGCGAATCGACGGACGTTTTCGACGAGAACGTCAGCCTGCGCAAGACGCGCCGCGGCGACCTGCTGACGATCAAATCCGCCGGGGCCTACGGCATGTCGATGGCCTCGCGCTACAACCTCCACGATCTCCCCGGAGCCGTTTACAGCGACGAGTTGTAGAAATTAAAAATGAGAAGTGAAAAATTTCGGGACCAACTGAATCGTGTTTTTCGGGGTCCCGAATTTTTTTACAATGTATGTGTAATTTTTAATTCTTAATTTTTCATTTTTAATTCCACCATGTGGCTCACTCTGGCATTCACTTCGGCGGCATTGCTCGGCTTCTACGACGCGGCCAAGAAAAAGGCCCTCACCGACAATGCCGTGCTCCCCGTGCTGTTGCTCAACACGCTCTTCTCGACGCTGATTTTCCTGCCTGCGATCCTCTCGGCGGAGTTTGGCCTCGGCTGGTTCGACCATACCGTGCTGGCCACGGCCCCCGGGTCGTGGGAGGCGCACCGGCTGGTCATTCTGAAATCGTGCATCGTCCTCACCTCGTGGATTTTCGGCTACTTCGGCATGAAGCATCTGCCCATCACCATCGTCGGCCCGATCAACGCCACGCGCCCGGTGATGGTGCTCGTCGGCGCGCTGCTGATCTTCGGCGAGCGGCTCAACGCCTACCAGTGGACCGGCGTTGTGCTGGCTCTCGTGTCGCTCTTTCTGCTGAGCCGTTCGAGCCGCCGCGAAGGGGTCGTCTTCACCCATAACATTTGGATTCTGTTCGTCGCTCTGGCGGCCGTTACAGGCGCCATTAGCGGCCTTTACGACAAATACATCATGACACGCCTCGATCCGGTCTTCGTGCAGAGCTGGTATAACCTCTACCAGCTGGCGATGATGGCCGTGGTGGTCGCCGTCGTCTGGTGGCCCCGGCGCGGCCGCACCACCCCGTTCCATTGGAGCTGGTCCATTCCGCTGATCTCGGTATTCCTCACGCTGGCCGATTTCGCCTACCTCTACTCCCTGCGCGATCCGGATGCGATGATCTCCGTCGTCTCGATGATCCGCCGCGGTTCGGTCGTGGTGTCGTTCCTCTGCGGCGCGGTGCTGTTCCGCGAGCGCAACTTGCGTTCGAAGGCCGTCGATCTGGCCTTCATCCTCGTCGGCATGATCTTCCTCTGGTTGGGCTCCAAAGCCTAAGGGCCGGTTTTATAGCATTATTATGGCAACGGAACTTGAAATACGGTATTTTGAGAGTCGGGAGGAGTGGCGGAAATGGCTGGCCGGCAATTTCGACACGGCTCCCGGCGTCTGGTTCGTGTTTCCCTGCAAGTCGTCGGGCGAAAAAAGCGTTCTGTACAACGATGCGGTCGAGGAGGCCCTTTGTTTCGAATGGATCGACAGCACGGTGAAGTCCCTCGACAAAGCGCATAAGATTCAGCGGTTCTCGCCCAGAAATCCTAAGAGCACCTATTCGCAGGCCAACAAGGAGAGACTCAAATGGTTGTCGGCGAATGGAATGATCCACCCCGTGTTCGAGAAGAAGATACGGGCCGTCTTATCCGAACCTTTCGTCTTTCCCGAAGATATAATCGACAAGCTGAGAGAAGATGAAACCGTGTGGAAAAACTACCGGCAGTTCCCCGAAACCTACAAACGTATCCGGATTGCGTACGTCGATGCTGCGAGGATGCGTCCCGAAGAGTTCGGAAAGCGGTTGAACCACTTCATCGCCAAAACCAGGGAGAACAGAATGATAACCGGATTCGGCGGAATCGAGAAATACTATTTGAAATAAAAAAAGACGGGCTTCGACAGCCCGTCTTTTCTTCCTGAAGCGTCGTTTTAGATCAGGTGCTCCAACTGGTTGACCGTCTTTGCGATCTCCTCGTCGCTCGGCGAGAAGTCTTTCAGCGCTCCGGCCAGATACTGTTCGTAGGCGTAGAGGTCGATCACGCCGTTGCCCGAGAGGTTGAACAGAATGGTCTTCGACACTCCCTCCTCCTTGGCTTTCAGCGCCTCGCGGATCGTCGCGGCGATGGCGTGCGTCGATTCCGGAGCCGGGATGATGCCTTCGGTCTGGGCGAAGAGAACGCCCGCTGCGAGGGTTTCGACCTGCGGCATAGCCTGCGCTTCGATCAGCCCGTCTTTCATCAGCTGGCTGACGATCGAACCCGCTCCGTGGTAGCGCAGACCTCCGGCGTGGATATCCGAGGGCTGGAAATCATGCCCCAGCGTGTACATCGGCAGCAGGGGCGTGAATCCGGCCACGTCGCCGAAGTCGTACTGGAATTCGCCGCGTGTGAGTTTCGGGCATCCTTCGGGCTCCACGGCGATCACGCGGATTTTCTTCCCTTCGGTGAGGTTCTTTTGCAGGAACGGGAAACCGATGCCGGCGAAGTTGCTGCCGCCGCCGAAGCATCCGATCACCATGTCGGGCTCGGCATCGGCCATCTCCATCTGCTTCACGGCCTCCTGTCCGATAACCGTCTGGTGCAGCACCACGTGGTTCAGGACGCTGCCCAGGCAGTAGCGCGTATCCTCCGGACGGCGCAGGGCCATTTCCACGGCCTCCGAGATCGCCAGTCCGAGGCTTCCCGAGCAGTGCGGGTCGCGTTCCAGCGCTGCGCGCCCCGAATTGGTCAGCGTCGAGGGCGACGCCACGCACTCCGCGCCCCAGGTGTTCATCATCAGACGGCGGTAGGGTTTCTGGTCGTAGCTGACCTTGACCATGAACACTTGCAGGTCGATGCCGAAGTGTTTGGCCGCGAAGGCGATCGAAGCGCCCCACTGTCCGGCGCCGGTCTCGGTCGTCAGGTGCTTGATGCCCTGCTTGTAGTTGTAGTAGGCTTGCGGCACGGCGGTGTTGGGCTTGTGCGAACCCGCGGGCGACACGCTCTCGTTCTTGAAATAGATCTTCGCCGGCGTTCCGAGGGCCTTTTCCAGCCCCGTTGCGCGCACGAGCGGTGTGGGACGCCATATCTTGTAGATCTCCTGCACCTCTTCGGGAATGTCGATGTAGCGTTCGGTGGACATCTCCTGGTCGATCAGCTCCTCGGCGAAGATCGCCGACATCTGCTCTTTGGTGACGGGCTGTTTCGTTGCGGGGTGCAGCGGCGGCAGCGGTTTGGTGGGCATGTCGGCCACGATGTTGTACCATTGCGTGGGCATCTGGTTTTCGGAGAGGCAGAATTTCTTGGTTTTCATTGTCGTTATAGGTTTTTGAATTTGATGTGCTTAACGAAAAAGCCCGCTGCTTACTTTTCGTAAACAACGGGCTTGTGTATTTTTCGGTTTCAATTCATACACGCGGGGTTCCGCACTCATTGTTCACGAGAGCCTGCGGGCGCCACCACCATGCCTTTATGTTGAAATTATGAATCATCGCCTTGGGTTTGCGTCTGCAAATATATGCGGTCGGTTCGTAAAAAGCAAATTTTTTACGAATTATTTTCAGTACCTATATATGTCGGATTTTTTACCGTATTTTGCGGAAAAATTTATACTTTTGCATGATTATCCGCAAATTCAAAACTCAACGATATGAATATTTCGTATAACTGGCTCAAACGTTATATCGACACCGATCTCCCGGCCGAAAAAGTGGCCGAAATACTGACCGACATCGGCCTCGAGGTCGAGGGCTTCGAGAAGATCGAGACCGTGAAAGGCGGCCTTGCAGGCGTCGTCGTCGGCGAGGTCGTGACCTGCACGGACCATCCCGATTCGGACCACCTGCACCTGACCACGGTCGATGTCGGCGCCGCCGAACCGTTGCAGATCGTCTGCGGCGCCCCCAACTGCCGCGCGGGTCTGAAAGTCCTTTGCGCGACGGTCGGCGCGGTGCTCTACCCCGACGGCGGCGACGAGGAGTTCAAGATCAAGCGTTCGAAAATCCGCGGCGTGGAGTCGCTGGGCATGCTTTGCGCCGAAGACGAATTGGGCATCGGAGCCTCGCACGACGGCATCATGGAGCTTCCGGCCGACGCTCCCGTGGGCATGACGGCCAAGGAGTACCTGCATATCGAGGACGACTACCTGATCGAAATCGGCCTTACGCCCAACCGCGTGGATGCCGCGTCGCACATCGGTGTGGCCCGCGATCTGGCGGCCTACCTGCAAAGCCGCGGCGAGCGCGTTTCGGTGAAGCTGCCCGATGTTTCGGCTTTCGCCCCCGACAACCACGATCTGAATGTGAAAATCCGCGTCGAAAACGCCGAGGCCGCACTCCGCTATACGGGCGTCACGGTCACGGGGTGCAAGATCGGCCCCTCGCCCGACTGGATGCAGAACTGTCTGCGCGCCGCGGGCATCAACCCCAAGAACAACCTCGTGGACATCACCAATTTCGTGCTGTTCGAACTGGGCCAGCCCCTGCACGCCTTCGACGCCGCGAAGATCGAAGGCCGCGAAGTCGTGGTCCGCACCTGCGCCGAAGGCACGCCGTTCGTGACGCTGGACGGCGTGGAGCGCAAGTTGACGGACAAGGACCTGATGATCTGCTCCGCCGAACGTCCGATGTGCATCGCCGGCGTCTTCGGCGGACTGGATTCGGGCGTGAGCGACACCACGACCGACGTGTTTATCGAGAGCGCCTATTTCAACCCCGTGTGGGTGCGCAAGACGGCCAAGCGCTTCGGCCTGAACACCGACTCTTCGTTCCGCTTCGAACGCGGCGTCGATCCCAACATGCAGGTCTACGCCGCCAAGCGCGCCGCCCTGCTGATGAAAGAGCTGGCCGGAGGAACGATTTCGAGCGACATCACGGACATCTACCCTGCGCCGATCGCCGATTTCGTCTTCGACATCTCGCTGGCGCGCGTCAATGCGCTGATCGGTAAGGAGATTCCCGAAGAGACCGTCCGCACGATCATCGCGGCGCTGGAGGTGAAGGTCCTCGTAGAGAAGGAGGGCGTGCTCACGGTCGCCGTTCCGCCCTACCGGGTGGATGTGCAGCGCGAAGCAGACCTGATCGAGGACATCCTCCGCATCTACGGCTATAACAACGTCGAGGTTCCCCGGCAGGTTCGTTCGACGCTCTCCTACGCGCCGAAACCCGACCGCAACAAGCTGATGAACCTCGCCGCCGATTTCCTGACGGCCAACGGGTTTACCGAGATCATGTCCAACTCGCTGACGAAAGCCGTGTATTACGAGGGGCTGACCTCCTGCCCCGCCGACCGCTGCGTGCGCATCCTCAATCCGCTGAGCGCCGATCTGAACGTCATGCGCCAGACCCTGCTGTTCAACATGCTGGAGGCCGTTGCGCTGAATGCCAACCGCCGCAACGGCGACCTGTGCCTCTATGAGTTCGGCAACTGCTATTTCTACGACGAGGCGAAGCGTTCGGAGGAGAACCGCCTTGCGGCCTACTCCGAGGAGTATCAGCTCGCCATCGCCGTCACGGGAGTTTCGACCCCTCAGTCGTGGAACGCGAAGCCCGAAAAGGCGTCGTTCTTCACCCTGCGGGCCGTCGCCGAAAAGCTCCTGCGCCGCTTCGGCATCGACATCTACGCCCTGAAAACCGAGCCGCTCGAAAGCGATCTTTTCAGCGAAGGACTTTCGATGTCGCTCAACGGCAAGGAGCTGCTGCAAATCGGCTCCGTCGCTGCGAAAATCCGCCGTCTGACCGATGTCAAGCAGGAGGTCTACTACCTGGAGATGAATTTCGACGCCCTCGTGAAATCCACGAAGAAGCAGAAGATCGCGGCCGAGGAGCTTTCGAAGTTCCCCGAAGTGAAACGCGACCTGGCCCTGCTGGTGGATAAACAGGTGACCTTTGCGGCGCTGCGCGACGCGGCCTTCGCCGCCGAACGCAAATTGCTGAAGAGCGTTTCGCTGTTCGACGTTTATGAGGGCGACAAACTTCCCGAGGGCAAGAAATCCTGTGCTTTGAGCTTCATCCTCGAAGACAAGACCCGCACGCTCGACGACAAGACCATCGAGCGCGTGATGTCGAATCTCACCCGCCAGTTCGAACAGCGCTGCGGCGCTCAGGTTCGGGCCTGACGCGGGCTGAACAATCGAACGGCCGCCTGACCCGCAACGAGTCAGGCGGCTTTTGATTCGGACCGACTCTGTTTGTACTTCGGGCGTCCGAATATTGCTGTGGTACAATAAAATCGTACAATCTGCGCAAATCTTGTCCGATGATTGGTAATTGTACTTTAGAATCTATCGATATTGTAGAGAATTTGTTTACATTTGATAAACAAAAAATCAAAATTATGAAAAGACTAATTCTCTATTTGGAAATCCTATTTGTAATATTGATCAGTATTTCTTGTTCGCAGGTTCGGGAATCCGAAAATGGTCTTCTGGAAGGACAAACACGCTCCAATGTTCAGAATGAAAGAGATGCCAATCGTATTTTGATCAAATATGTCAAAGTGGATGAAAACAAACTCGTTTACTTGGATATATCCTTGGAAGATGCGAGAAAATTAGGTATTCCTGACGAATTTTACGAACGAGCTATCGATGACATCCGGCGGACAAACGAGGAAATCCGGAAGTTGAATGACGAAGGTGTTCCGGTTCAGATAGATTTGCCAACATTTCAATCCCCAGCCGTTTCGGTTGCCGCTGGCAAAGTTCAATATCCTGGGGGATCGTTTTCTGTAAATGGGAATGGCCCGGATGATGAGGCAGAGGCATTCTTGTGGCTACCGGATGGCATGTTAGGATTCGAATTTAGGTGCAGATGTAATGCTGCTCTGGTTTGTACATACAAATGCAAGACCAACTCTTTTGGTGTCACCAATATGAATTCTGCTGTCGGTAAGTCCGTGGTCGAACACCTCGGTCTCGGTTGCATTGGCTGCATCTAACACCTATGGATCGGTTTGTTTTTCATGTTCTGATCCGAATGGAGCGAGCGCTTCGTATAGTGGCTATTGAGCATCTATTTGGTTCCCGACAACTCTCTTTTACTGTATTGAGTTGAGGAAATTTTGCCTCAACTCGGATTTTCAGAGTCGTGGTTTTACGACCGGAGGCTGAATCGTGACGTAGGGCGTGCCGTTGTCGTCGCAGGTCGAGACGATCCGCACGGCTTTCACCGCGCGTTCGGGATGCAGCACGATGCTGCCCATCAGCAGCTCTCCGGCGGGTTCGAACCGGGTGCCGTCGTAGGAGATTTCGGCGTAACCCGTCGTCACGATGGTCTTCGGCAGCTGGCGGTTTCCCGTCTGCAAGTACATCTCGCGGCACTTCACCGGCTGTTCGAACGTGTAGAGAATCCAGTCCTGCTGCCGGCAGGCGCGGCGCGTCCGCGACAGCCCGCGGTAACCTTCGGCATTCGAATAGGGAAATTTCTCGCTTTCGCTCATCGAGGTCGTGATCGCCACGGCGGGCGTGACGGTCCGCCAGTAGGATTTGTCGGCCGCATAGGGGCTCCGGGCCGTCTTGTAGCGGGTGAAGAAACGGTATCGGTGCGGTTGCGCGGTGCGGACCGGACCCGTGTAGGGATGCTCCTCCGCAGAGCCGTCCGTGAGGTAGAAAATCTCCGAACAGTCGTCCGCCGAAGCTGTGAACGCCCCCTCCTTGTAGCTCAGACGCGGCGGGAAGAGGCGGAAACGAATCCCCATCGCCGCCATGCGGTCGTAATGTTCCCTTTTCAGCTCTTTGTAATAGGCGTCCCAGCCCTCGCCGTTGCCGCTCCACGCGATGCGCGCCAGGGCGCAGACGCGCGGGAAGAGCATATAGTCGAGGTAGTCGGGCTTCTCGGGCTCGTGCGAAACGTAGGCTTCGCTGAAGAACGCCCCCTGCAACCCCTCGACGCGGCGCATCTGCTCGGGGGTGAATCCGCTGAAATCGAATCCGTAGACCTTTTTGGCATCGAAGATCGCCGCCCAGTCGTGGCCGTCCTCGCGGGGGGTCTGGCGCATGTCGAAATAGAAATATTCGCCCGGCATCACCACCGTCCGGTACCCTTTCGCCGTGGCGTCGAGGCAGGCTTTCACGCTCTCCCAGCCGTGCACGCGGCACGCTTTCGTGAAGGCTCCCGTGCGCACCGCTTCGTTCCACACCGCGGGCCGCTTGCCGTGCGCCGCGAGGATCGCCGCCGTCCGCTCCATGAAGAGGTCCTGCAACCGGCGCGGATCGTCCGTCCCGAGGCGCGCCATCAGCGTCCGGCAGTCGGGGCAACGGGTCCATTGGGTCATTTCGACCTCGTCGCCGCCCACATGGATATACTCCGAGGGGAACAGCTCGCACAACTCGCCCAAAATATCCTCCAACAGCGCGTAATTCGCTTCGCGGGCCACGCACCACGCCGAACGGTAATCGTATCCGTTGGTCGATACCGTGTCGGGCGGGTAGTTGCAGCGGATTTCGGGATGCACCGAGGCGATGTTGCGGCTGTGTCCCGGGAGGTCGATCTCGGGAATGATCTCGATATTCCGCTCGGCGGCGTAGCGGATCAGTCCGCGCATCTCCTCCTGCGTGAAGTAACCGCCGTATTTCTCTGACCATTTGCCGTATACGGGCCTTACGGGCGAATCGCCGCCGCGGAATCCGCCGATCTCCGTCAGCTCGGGGTGCGACTTGATCTCGATGCGCCATCCTTCGTCGTCCGAAAGATGCAGGTGTAATTTATTGATATTATGATAGGAAAACAGGTCTATATAACGTTTCATTTTAGCTTTGTCGATCCACGTGCGGGCCACGTCGAGCATCATTCCGCGGTAGGCGAAACGCGGCTCGTCTTCGATCTCCGTGCAGGCGACCTGCGTTCCCGCGGCGACGCCTTTCCGGGCATAGATCTCGGGCGGCAGGAGCCGGAACAGCTGCTGCACGCCGTTGAAGACTCCGCCGTAGGTCGAGCCGCCGATGCGGATGTATTCGGGCGTGATGTCGAGGCGGTACGCCTCGGGATTGCCGCCGTCCGCCGCGTCGAGCGTCAGCACGACGGCTCCGTTTCCCGCCACGCCGTTGCGGACCTCGCAGCCGAGGTATTCGGCGGCATAGCGGGCCAGCGGCTGCAATCCGCTGTCGGCGGCGACGGTCGTTCCGGGGCCGAACGTGAAGTGTCCGGCGCGGGGCGTAGTCTTTTTCGGTGCGGGCTGCGCCGAAGCGAAAAGGAGTCCCCAGAGAAGTGCCGCGAGGAGCAGCGGAAATCGTAGTTTCATGGCGAATCGTGAAATTTGTATGCAACAAAGTTACTTTTTTGTTACCTTTGTTCCAATTAATTGAACGACATTAATGGAAAAAGACAAACGTTTGGCGGCCACGGCCCGTCTTTTGGAGGTGATGAACACGCTGCGCCGCGAATGTCCCTGGGACCGCGAGCAGACTTTCGATTCATTGCGCAGCAACACCATCGAGGAGACCTACGAACTGGCCGACGCCATCACCGATCACAATATGGAGGGTATCAAGGAGGAGCTGGGCGACCTGCTCCTGCACGTGGTGTTCTATTCGAAGCTGGGCGAAGAAGAGGGTGCGTTCGATTTCGGAGACGTGGCCAATGCCCTGTGCGACAAACTGATCTACCGTCATCCGCACGTCTACGGCGACATTCACGCCAACACGCCCTCCGAGGTCATCGAGAACTGGGAGGCGCTGAAACTCCGCAAGAAGAAGCGCAAGAGCGGCACGCTGGGCGGTGTTCCGCGGTCGCTCCCGGCGATGGTCAAAGCCTACCGTGTCGGCGAGAAGGCCGCGGGAGCGGGTTTCGACTGGGAGAAGAAGGAGGATATCTGGGACAAGGTCCGCGAGGAGCTGGGCGAGGTCGAGGCCGAGATGAAGTCGGGGAATAAAACCGACCTCGAAGGAGAGTTCGGCGACCTGCTGTTCTCGCTCGTCAACGCCTGCCGCCTCTACGGCGTGGACCCCGAATCGGCGCTGGAGCGCACGAACAAGAAGTTCATGCGGCGCTTCAATTACATGGAGGAACAGGCTGCCGCAAAGGGCCATACGCTTCACGAAATGTCGCTCGACGACATGGAGCGACTGTGGCAGGAGGCCAAACAGGTGTAAACGCCTGATTTAGGGGCGACGGCCGGTTTAGTGTGCTTTGGCTGTCGGCGGCGATACTTGTAAAAATTAAGGAAATATATGGCACTGATAAAAAAAGTCCGCGGGCATGAGCCCGTAATCGGTGAAAACACCTTTCTGGCCGAAACGGCCGTCATTCTGGGCGACGTGACCATCGGCCGCGACTGTTCGATCTGGTACAACGCCGTACTGCGCGGCGATGTGAACCGGATCGTCATCGGCGACCGCACGAACATCCAGGACGGCGTGGTGCTCCACACCATCTACGACAAGGCGAAGCACCCTTCGCAGACGATCATCGGCAACGACGTTTCGGTGGGCCACAACGCCATCATCCACGGCGCGGTCATCGGGGACAACTGCCTGATTGGCATGGGCGCCACCCTGCTGGACAACGCCCATATCCCCTCGGGCTGCATCATCGCGGCCAACGCGCTGGTGCTCTCCAATGCGCAGCTGGAACCCAACTCGGTCTATGCGGGCGTTCCGGCCAAAAAGGTCAAGGAGGTGACCGAAGAACAGCGCGAGGAGATCATCCGCCGCACGGCCCGCGACTATATGCTTTACGCATCGTGGTATAAGGAGGACGAATAACGGCAACCCCATGAAATTGCAGCCCAAATACGCCGATCTGATTCTGAATCTGCTGGTCGCCGTGGCGATCAGCCTGGTGGTCAATTTCTCCTACGTGCTGCTGATGCTCGTGGACCTGAACAGCGACAACCAGCCCCGGCCTGCCGGCGAACGGATCGTGGAGCGGACCGACGAAGGTGTGCTCGCGGTGCATCCCGACGGGTACGGCTACCTCGTCTACGAGAACGGCGACAGCGTTTACGTCCCTTCGCGGCGCATGCGCTGGCTGGGCATCGCTCCCGGCGACCGCATCGTGGCCGATCTGGTGCTGCCGCGTTCCGAAAATGCCCATCCGATGCTGGCGGAGGTCCGTAGCCACAACGGCGAGGAGTTCGATTACGGCAAACTCTACAACGGTCCTTCGAAGAGTACGGAACTGCTGCTGCAACTGTTCTATTACCTCGTCGTGTCGTTCGTCATGCTCTCGATCCTGACCTCCGTGCGCCGCAACTACTCGATGGCCCGCTTCGTGCGGCGTTGCCTGTGGTGCTGCGCGGCCGCCGTGGCGCTCTACTGCGTGGCTCCGGTCACCGAGTGGCACACGGGCCGTATCCAGATGAATTTTATGGGCGGACGGATGTTCGACTACATGCTGCTGCTGAAATGTTCGTTCGCCGTGGTGGTGTCGATGCTTTACGGGCGTATCTACGTGCTGATCTCGCAGCGGCAGGCCGTCGTCGTGGAGAACGAACGTCTCAAAAACGAAAATCTCACCACGCGCTACAACATGCTCGTCGGGCAGATCAACCCCCATTTCTTCTTCAACTCGCTCAACTCGCTGGCGATGCTCGTGCGCGAAAAGCACGACGAGAAGGCGTTGACCTACATCGACCAGCTTTCGTACACGTTCCGCTACATCATCCAGAACGGCCAGAGCATGTTGATGACGCTCGACGAGGAGCTGAAATTCCTCGAAGCGTACAGCTACCTCTTCAAGATACGCTATGCCGACAAGCTCTTTTTCGATGTCGATGTCGATGAGAAGTACCTCGGGTGGAAACTCCCGGCCTTCTCGCTGCAACCGCTGATCGACAACGCCGTCAAACACAATTCGATCACCCGCAGCAATCCGTTCCACATCTCGGTGCGCACCGAGGGCGACCGGCTGGTGGTCTCGAATCCCAAGGTTCCGAAGCTCGAACCCGAACCCTCGACCGGCATCGGATTGGAGAACCTGCGCAACCGCTGGCATCTGATCACGGGCCGCAGTATCGAGATCGACGACGACGGCCGGACCTTCACCGTGCGCATGCCGCTGCAAAACCCCACTGCCGGATGAAAGCCCTGATTATCGAAGACGAAACCGCCGCCGCGCGCAACCTCGCGGCGATACTCCGTCAGGAGGAGCCCTCGATGGAGATCGTGGCGACGCTAGAAAGCGTCGCCGAGAGCATCGAATGGCTGCGTGCGAACCCCCAGCCCGACCTGCTGTTCATGGACATCCACCTGGCCGACGGCGATTCGTTCCGCATTTTCGATGCCGTGGAGATCACCGCTCCGGTCATCTTCACCACGGCCTACGACCGGTACGCCCTCGAAGCGTTCAAGGTCAACAGCATCGACTATCTGCTCAAACCGCTCAATACGGACGACGTTCGCCGCGCCCTTGCCAAACTGCGCCGCCTGACCTCCACCGAGCGCAGCGACTACGGTTCGCGTGTCCGCACGATGGCCGTCCGCCGCCACGAGGATGTCTTCCTGGTGCATGTGCGCGACCGGATCATCCCCCTCCGGCGCGAACAGATCGCCTTCTGCTATACGTTCAACGAGAAGGTCACGGCCTACGGCTACGACGGCACGGCCTACCCGCTGGATAAGACCCTCGAAGCGTTGCAGGCCCTGCTGCCCGAGGCCGATTTCTTCCGGGCCAACCGCCAGTTCATCATCGCACGCCGCGCGGTGAAGGAGATCGCCGTGTGGTTCGGGAGCCGCCTCACGCTGCACCTTACGGTCGAAACGCCCGAGCGGATCGTCATATCCAAGGCCCGGGCCCCCGAATTCAAGGAGTGGCTGAAGTCGGTTCACCCTGTCGAATAGGCGGTTGACCGCGCCGTTCTGTCGTTTCACCCGGAGTTCCGCTCCGGGTTTTTCATTTTGGCTTTACCTTTGTACCAGACCCCGGAAAAGGGATTTCCGGAAACGAGCCATTTTTTATATAGTGATGTACAACCTAATTTCGAAAGTTATGAAAAAGAAGATTTTTGCGGCCGTCACGGCCCTCTGCCTGATGGCAGGAACGAGCGTTTTCGCACAGCAGCAGAATAAACCCGATGCCCCGAAGGAGCGTCCGACGGCCGAGCAGATGGCTCAGCGCAAGACCGACAGGATGACCGAGCAGCTGAAGCTCAACGAGGCGCAGGCCAAGCAGGTCTATGCGATCAACCTCGCGCAGATCAAGGAGATGATCGCCCAGCGCGAGAAGATGGAGGCCGCCCGCAAGGCCGAAGCCGAAAAGATGAAGTCGATTCTGACGACCGAGCAGTTCATGCAGTGGTCGCAGATGCAGCAACAGCAGCAGATGCGTATGTCGGGCCAGCGCGGTCACGGTCCGCAGGCGATGCACAAGGGCGGCAAGGACGGTAAGAAAAACGCCGAATGCAAGGATAACTGCGACAAGCCGCGTCCGGCGAAGGACAAAAAGGGAAAGGAGTGAGGTTAGGATTCTCAGGCTTGTAGCAGTCGGGGTGCCGGTCCGGTCGACTGGCACCCTTTTTTTGCCGATTCGCCCGTGCGGCAGGCGTGAATTTGCTGCAAAAATACTATTTTTGCCCGGCTAATCCGGCTAACCCGGCTAAGAGCCGGGATTTAGGGGCGGCGGAATGAATGGACTCTTTCAATCCGGTCTGCGCTTCTACGAAAAAGAGATATACACATACAGGCAAACATGAAAAGAATACTACTGACTACCCTGCTGACGTTCTGCGCGGCAGCGGCTTTCGCCCAGAGGGGCAGCGTGACGGCTACGGTCGTCAATGCCGACACCGGGGAAAGCGTCGCCGGGGCCGTGCTGATCGTGTCACCCGTCAAGACCCCGGAGAAGCAACAGGGCTTCACCTCGGCATTCAAAGGCGCGGTTTCCATGCCGTCGCTCGCTTACGGCGAATACAAACTTTCGGTGTCGTTCATCGGCTACAACAACCTTGACACGACGTTCCGGGTTTCGACCCCGAAACTCAACCTCGGCGTGCTGAAACTCAAACCGGGCGTGCAGATCGAGACGGTCGTCAAGGAGGCCAAGGCGCTGCGCACCTCGCAGAAAGGCGATACGGTGAGCTATAACGCCGGAGCGTTCAAGGTCGTCGCCGACGCCGATGTCGAAGGACTGCTGAAAAAAATGCCCGGCATCACCGTTACCGACGGTACGGTCGAGGCGCAGGGCGAAACGGTCAAGAAGATCTTCGTCGATGGCAAAGAGTTCTTCGGCGAGGATGTCACTACGGCCATCAAATCGCTTCCGGCCGAGGCTGTCGATCGCGTGGAGGTCTATAACAAACTCTCCGACGCGGCCGAATTTTCGGGCATGGACGACGGCGAGGGCTACAAGGCGCTCAACATCGTCACCCGTCCGGGCATGCGGCAGGGGCAGTTCGGCAAGCTCTATGCCGGATTCGGATACGATGCCGACACCGAGACCGAGGACAAATTCAAATACATCGCCGGCGGTAATGCCAACATATTCAGCGGCGACAGCCGCATTTCGCTCATCGGGCTGTTCAACAACGTCAACCAACAGAATTTCTCGTTCGAGGACATTCTGGGCGTTTCGGGCAGCGGAGGCGGCGGACGCCGCGGCAGCGTGGGCCAGTACATGATGCGTCCGCAGAGCGGCGTGGCGACGGTCAACGCCATCGGCATCAACTACTCCGACTCGTGGGGCAAGCGCGACCAGGTGACCTTCCAGGGCAGCTATTTCTTCAACAACACCAATACCGAGAACCGTTCGACGGTGGAAAAGTGGTACGAGGCCCCGATGAGTCTCGATACGCTGACAACCAGCGGCTACTCCGACACGAAGGGCTACAACCACCGGTTCAACGCCCGTCTGGAGTGGAAAATCTCCGAGAATCAGAACCTGATGATCCGTCCGCGTTTCAGCTACCAGTCCAACGACCCGTGGAGCCGCACGACCGGATGGCAGTTCGGAGCCCCAAATCTGGAAAATCCGGCTGCTGGCGGCAGCGGTTATAGTTATACGGATAATTTCAGCGATGCTTTGCGCCACGGCTACAATGTCGGGACGAGCGCCGTCTACCGGGCCAAACTGGGCAAGAACGGCCGCACGATCACCCTCGACGGTTCGTTCAGCTACTCGGACAACACGAACAATTCGAACTCCTACTCCAATCAGCAGGGTAGTCAACTCGTAAAACCGCCGATCGACCCGGAGACCGGAGCTTGGGACCCGACGAATTACACCGAACTGCGCTACCTGCGCAATTTGGCGCCTTCGTCGTCGTACAGCCTGCGAGGCAGCCTCACCTATACCGAACCCGTGGCCAAGTACGCGCAGGTGAGCTTCCAGTACCGAGTGTCCTACAACTCGCAGGAGCGCGACAAGCGTTCCTACATCACGGGCGACGACTTCTCGATCGCCGGGCTTACCCCCGACCGCTCGCTGTCGAACTCCTATGAAAGCGGCTATCTGACGCAGAGCGTGGGCCCCGGCTTCCGTTTTTCGAAGGAGCGCAACACGTTCATCGCCAACGTCTACTACCAGCGTTCGGCCCTCGACGGACAGATCGTGCGCGACGATGCCGAGAAGATCAAACATGCCTACAACAACGTGACCTATTTCATGATGGGTCAGTTGAACATCAACCGCGAAAACTCGCTGAGGCTCTTCGTTTCCTCCTACACCGACAGCCCGTCGATCACCGATTTGCAGAGCGTTTACGACGTTTCCGACGCCCAGAATATCACCCACGGTAATCCGAATCTGAAACCGACCTATTCGCACCGGGTGAATTTCCACTACACCAACTCCAACGTCGAGAAGGGCCGGACTTTCATGTGGATGTTCTCGATGAATACGACGCTGGATTACACGGCTTCGCACCTGGTGCAGCGGCCCGGTGAGATCATCATCGACGGAGAATCCTATTCGCCCAACTTCTACTCGACGACCACCAACCTCGACGGTTACTGGCAGTTGCGGACCCACTTGAGCTACGGACTGCCGATCGGGTTCCTCAAATCGAACTTCAACGTCATGGCGGGCGTCATCTACACCAAGACCCCCAGCATGCTGGGCGGTACGGTGGACTCGGCGACGGGCATGATCAAAGGCGGCGAGCGCAACGACACCAAGAACATGGGCTACGACTTCCGGGCCGTGCTGGGCAGCAACATTTCGGAGAACGTCGATTTCACCCTCTCGTGGAACGGCACCTACAACGAGGCCACGAACTCGCTGAACTCGGACAATTCGAAGAACCGCTATTTCAACCACACGGCGCAGGGCAACCTGAAAGTGGTCTTCCCGCTGGGCTTCACCTTCACGGCGAGCGCGGCCTACTCGCAGTATATCGGTTTCACGAACGATTACTCGGAAGATTATCTGCTCTGCAACGCATGGCTGGGCAAAAAGGTCTTCAGAAACAAGCGCGGCGAGGTGATGATCGGCGTCAACGACCTTCTCAACCAGAACCGGGCTTTCTCGCGCACGACGGGTTCGGGCTATACGCAGAATTCCACCAACAGCGTCATCGGACGTTACTACATGGTGCAGTTCACCTACAACCTGCGCCGCTTCGGCAAGAAAGGTTCGCGCAACCTCAAAGATTACGGCGTGGAGCAACAGTCCGGCAGCCAGCGCCGCATGGGTCCCGGCGGTCCCGGTGGTCCTCCCCCGGGAGGTTTCCACGGTGGAGGCCCCGGAGGATTTTAGCAATGGCAAATAACAAAAACGTCAGGTTTCTGCCTGACGTTTTTGTTTGAGGATAGGCGCAGAACCGGATCGTTCGCGTGTACTTGTCCGTCGCCTCCTAAAATCCGCGTCTTGCGCGGGCGGCGGTGTGATCTCCGTTGCTCTTAAACGGAGTTCTTGGCTCTGTGTTCGCGGCGGATCACCTGATGAATGCCGATGCAGGCCAGCCCGCCGTAGACGACCGTGAGGATGACGAGCCACTTGATCTCGGCGAAGACCTCGGGGATCGTAGCCCCCATCGTCTGAATGCGGATGAAGCCGTTGACGCCGTGGCTGCTCGGGAACAGCTGTCCGAGGTTGAAAAGCCAGTCGGGAATGCCCTGCTGCGGATAGGACACGCCGCTGAGCATCAGTATCGGAATCGAAGTCCACAGCAACAGCAGCAGCGAGTTTTCGCGGTAGCGGAACAACGTCGAAACGGCGATTCCCATAGCGATGCAGGCCGCCAGATAGACCCCCATGAAGAGCATCACGGCTCCCGTCGTGCCGTTCATCGGGAAGTGGAACAGCCGGTAGTGAAGCCCGAGGATGTAGGTGCAGGTCACGGCGTAGATCAGTGCGTAGACCAGCCCGCGTCCCAGGACGATCGGCAGCGTTGACATCCGCCGCCGTCCTGCGGGGCAGAGTTTGTGGTAGAGTCCGAATTCGCGCCACGTGCCGCCGATCATGCCGATGCCGATGAGCATCGTCTGCTGGATGATGACCATGATGATCGCCGGCATGACGAACGTTCCGTAACCCAGATAGGGGTTGAAGAGGTTGTGCGACTGGTAGATCACGGGCTGGGTCGTGGCCTGCGCCTGCGGAATGTTGGCTCCCTTGGCGATCAGGCGCTGGAATTCGACCATCGCCCCCGTCTTGCCGATCGAGGTCACGACCTCCTGGAACACCTGCCGGTACATCAGGAAATAGCTGGCGTCGCAGTAGATCGCCACATTGGCCTGCTCGCCGCCGTAGAGCTTCTTTTCGTAGTCCGCGGGGATGTAGACCACGCCGTAGATCTTGCGGGCGTAAAACAACTCCCGGGCCTCCTCCATCGAGGTCGGCGTGTAGGCGACGTAGGTGTTGGGCCCGGCGTTGAAGGTGTCGATCAGACTGCGGCTGGTCGGCGTGCGGGATTCGTCCACCACGCCGATCGGCACGTTGCGCAGCACCTGCGAACCGTAGGCCAGCGAATAGGCCGTGGCGTAGATGATGAGTGCGAAGATCAGGATCAGCATGGCGCCGCCGTCCTTGAAGATCGTCTGGAACTCGTTGCGGATGACCGCCCCCAACTGCTTCCAATAGGAGGCCATCTGGTGTGTGAATCGACTCATACTATAACCTCCCCCAGAATTTTTCCTCCGTGCATACCTTTTTCAGACGCGGCAGGCAGAGGAGCGGTAAGACAATGAAGAGCATCATATATCCCAGATCGGGCAGCGAGTAGACCCACGGCGCTCCGCGAAGCATCTGATCGACGAAGATGTCGGTGTAGAACGTGAACGGGAAGATCTTGCTCACCCACTGCATCGGCTCCCACATGGCCATGATCGGGAACGTGAGTCCCGAGAAAGTGAACGCCAGCACCGAATATCCACCGCCGATCGAGAGCGACAGCCGCAGATTGGCCAGCAACGAGACGATCAGCACCGAGATCGACTGATAGCTGAGGATGAACAGCAGCGTGCCGATGAGAATGACCGTGAGACTGCCGTTCAGGGGCGTTCCCACGATCTTGAAATTGATCAGAAGCATCACCAGCGAGATCAGGAACATGATGGCCGTGATGGGCAGCACCTTGCCCAGCAGGGCCGCCCAGACGGAGCCGTTGCCCGCGGCCATCCATTCGCGGGCGGTCGCGTGTTTGAGTTCGGTGCCGATGGAGAAGATGGTCACCATCACCACGAAGATCATCAGCATCATGGGCATGAAGCTCGGCGAGAGATAGTACCCGTAGTTGATGTGGGGATTGAACAGCACGTGGCGGTCGAAACGCACGGGCATCAGCTGGGCCATGGCCTGCCGCTGGGTGAGCCCCTGCTTCATCAGCACCTGGAGCTGGACGCCGGCCGTGAAGGTCGTCACGGCGGTCTGAATGTCCTTCGACAGCAGTCCGTTGACCGAAATGTTGGTTCCCGATATGTAATTCTCCAGATGGGTCTGGCTGTTGCTCAGGATGTTCTTTTCGAAGAAGGCCGGGATCTGCACGATGGCTATGATCTTTCCTTCGCGCATCAGCCGCTCGCCCTCGTCCATCGACTGAATGTCGTATGCGACCATCGCCGTAGGCGTATCGTCGATCATCTGTGCGACCTTGCGTGAGAGCGTCGTATGGTCTTCGTCCAGCACGGCGATCGGGATGTTGCGTATCGCGCCCTTGTTGAACAGCAGGGCGAAGAACGCGAACGACACCACGGGCAGCACGACCATCAGCACGAAATACATCGGCTGATGGGTCAGCCTGTGCATTTCGCGCCGCATGACGGCTCCGGTATGGCTCAGGAATCCGGGCATCGCCTATCGTTCGATTTTGTCCCAGTCCACCAATACGCTCATTCCCGGACGCATGTGCGAGACCGGCGAAACGGGCTTGACCTTCACGGCGAAGGTGCGGATGTCGAATCCTCCCTGCGTGCGGGTCGCGGCCCACGTGGCGAAATCGGCCTGCGGGGAGATATACGTCACCTCGAACTCCACGTCGGCATCCAGCGCCGGCACGTATCCGTTCATGCGCATTCCCATCCGGATACCGGGCATCAGCGTCTCCTTGATGTTGAAAGTCACCCACATGTCGCTCATGTCGAGGATCGCCACCACGGGATAGCCGCTGCCGACCAGCTCGCCCTGTTCGGCGATGATCGTCGAGATCTCTCCCGTGACGGGCGAGTAGACCATCGCGTCGCTGAGGTACGACTCGACCTCGCTGACGGCGCCTTCGGCCTGACGGACACGCGCCGCTGCGGCCTCCTTGTCCTCCTTGCGGGCTCCGTCCGAGGCCAGGTCATACTGCGCTTTGGCGGCCTGCGCCGTCGCCTCCATGGCCTTGTAGTTGGCCGAGGCTTCGTCGAGCTTCTGAGCGGGCACCACTCCGTCGTTGTAGAGGTTCTGCACACGCTCGAAGGTCTTGCGTGCCAGTTCCAGCCCTGCCTGAGCCTTCTCCCACATGTTCAGCGCGGCTTCGATCTGCTGGATGCGCGCACCGGCTACGGCGGCGGCGTCCAGCGCCGCTGCGGCGCTCTTCACGGCCTCGGCCTGTTGGAGTTTGGCATCCAGTTCGGGCGTCGAGAGCGTGTAGAGCAGCTGCCCTTTCTCCACGCGGTCGCCCTCCTCGACCTTCATGTCGTCGATGCGTCCCGGGACCTTCGACGAGGCTTTGTAGGTGGTGCACTCCACCGTTCCCTGAATCAGCGTCGGGGTACGTTTGGTGAGGTACCAGCTGATCAGTACGACCGAGAGAACGATGACCGCCGCGGCAGCCAGAATTCCGATTACGTTGCTTCGTTTCATAGCGTATGTTTTTTATTTTTTGTCAAAGAAAACGGGCTGCGCGTCATTGCGGCGCGCGTAGGCCGGAAATTCGTCGCTGATGCCCGCGGCTTCGAGCAGCTGAGCCAGCAGCAGATCGTAGTTGTAGGCCGCTTGCAGGCGTTCGGTGCGGACTCCCGCAAGATTCAGCTCGGCGTCGATCAGGTCCGACGAGGAGCTCATGCCTTCGAGGAACGCGGCGTTCTTCATCCGCAGGTACTCTTCGGCGAATGCCAGCGAGGCGTCGATCGAGGTCATCTGGTTGCGGTAGTTCATCATCTGGTTGTAGAGCTTCTCCACCAGCACCGAAATATCCTTGCCGGCCTTGTTCTGCAACTCGCTCACGCGGCGCGCCGTCTGTTTGGCCGCCGAATATTTGTATTCGCGGTTCAGACCGTCGAAGATCTTGATGTTGACCCCCACGCCCACGGCCCAGCGGGGCACGAGCCCTGCGACCTGATAGTTGTAGAACGAGCCGCCGCCGATGGCCGCCACCTGCGGCAGGAAGTCGGCGCGCTGGACGCGCACGCCCTCCTCGGCCAACTGGCGTTTGAGCGATACTTGGCTCAGCAGCGGGTTGCGGATCTGCGCGAGGTCCTGATAATAGTCCAGTTCCTCGACTTTCGAAAGGATGAACATCGACGTTACGGGCTGCCACTCGTTTTCGCGTCCCAGCGTGTTCGAAAGGGCGCTGGCGATGGTCGCGGCCTGCAATTCGGCATTGGCCAGCTCGCGTTCGGCTTCGGCCATCTTGAAAGCGACGTAGAGCCGTTCGCTTTGGGCGATCATGCCGTTCTTTTCGAGCGCAACGGCATCCTCCAGGTGTTTGCGCACGCCTTCGACCACCTGACGGCGCACCTCCACGACCTGCGTGGCGAGAGCCAGTCCGAAGTAGCGCTCCACCAGTTCCGAGATCAATGCGTTGCGGGTTTGGTTGCCCTGTTCCGCGGCGCTCTTCTCGTTGATCTTCGCGGCCCGGTTCGCGGCGTTGATTTTGCCGCCCATCCAGATCGGGAGCGTCACCTCGCCGCCCACGAAGCCCAGACTCCGGTCCTGCACTTTGAGGAACCAGTCGGCGTTCATCATCGGGTTCAGCAATCCCTGGATGTCATTGTATAGCAATGTCGGGTCGATGATCAGCCCGAGGATTTTGCCCGTCAGGTCCTTGACCGGACCTTTCATGTCGTTGAAATCGAACCCGATGTCCTTGGCCATGTAGGCATAGGCGCCCGTGACGTTTATCTGCGGCATGCGGAGGCCGATGGCCGCGCGGCGTTCCTGCTGGGCTGCGCGCTCCTCGTAGGCGGCGGCCTTCATCGCGGGATTCTCCGTGAGGGTGACGGAGATCGCTTCGTCGAGCGAGAGCATCCGGCGCTCTCCCTGCGCCAGTGCGAGCGCCGGAACCATCGCCGCCGCCACGAAGGCGATCTTGACTGCTTTTCTCATAGCTTTGTTCGTTTTTATGTTTTTTTTGGGGGGGGGTAATACTGTGATTTGCATATAGTTGAGCATTCGGATGCGATCCGTCAGTGCTCATCGCCAAAGGCAAGATGGACAATGCCGGACTGAATCTAAGGACCGTGAAATAGAAATTCAGCCCGTACCTGTCCTTCAATGGCAGCTGATCCACAAGTTACTATACCTATCCCGGGCTTGCAGGCTATGTCCCTACGCCTTTCGGACAGCAGCTCAGGAACAACAGGAGTGAATATATCTAACTGTCCCTCTGATTCCGATATACAACAGGTTGCAGGAGGTTCTTCTTTTTTTCAATCCAATAAAATGGATGTGTTCCTTGTTCTATTCAACCGAGAAATGGTATTCGTTGCCATATTCCCGGAGAATGGCCAGATCAAGTGTACGCTGGCTGCAGTTGTAGAGGGAAGACCACTGTGTCTGCGAAGTGAAATCCTCTGTTGGCGGCTGAGAGACGTATTCAAGCAGTTTCATAGCGTTATCTCTACTTAATCTATACGCAGGAGAGGCATTGACTATAGTGTTTTTCAAAGTATTGTAACGGTCCAATCCGTGCGTTGAATACATCTTGCCTTCAGGGCGTCTTGCCATATTGTCTGAGTAATAGAAATTAGTGACATAACGGAAATCATTCTCGCTCCTGAGAGATTCCATATTTACAGGATTTTCAAAAGTAGAAGGATTTTGGCCGTAAGTGTATTCAACAATGGCAAAATCCCCGGTTGCATCAGCCATATAATAATGATAAGTGGCACACTTGTTTCCTATAGGATCTTCGCCATATTCCGGATGGACTGTACCGTCAATACTCGTATCCAGATTGTATTTTTTCAATGTATCGATGGCCTCCCTCACTGTAGAAACCCTGTCAAGCAATAGTCTCATTGCTACAGTGGTGCCGATTCTGTGCTTGCCAGCCTCTGACTGAATGGTAGGAGCCTCCCTGAGAGCAAGAACGCCGATTGCAAAGCCGTCTTCATTGATTCCGTCCAAAACCGCATAAGGCAATCCCATAAGCATAGACATATCCATATCCGGATCCTCATAAAAACCCTGGCCAAATCCCAGATTATAACCGTCCACCATAGAAATGGATTTTTTGCCACCTTCAGGCGAAGTGCGGACAAGAATGGCGGCTATAGGATAGTAACCTTTATCGTCTGCATGACGGAAATCATAATTACGACCCATATAGAAATCAATCCCATCTTTCTCTGTAACAGCGAAAGCACTACACCCTGCCCCGAATTTCACATTCGAAGGCGTTGTTTGAATCTCGTCGAAAAGAAGTTGTGGTATAGTTCTGAAAAGCCCATTGAGACCCTTGCAATCTGCTGCAATGATCTCATCCAATTTGTAGTCCACAGTATAGTCAACCATGTACAGACGGCCCTGTCCGTCCAGATTCTTTACGGAATTAATCATGGCCAGTTTGGCCTCATCGGTGATGTGGACAGCCTTTTTAGGCTCCATATTCCTGTCTGATGGAATGTCAGTCTCCTTGGAGCAGGCGACAAAAAACAAAACGGCAGCCATTGCAAGAAATGACGATACAGATGGTTTAAAGTTGCGTTTCATAATTTTACATAAGTTAAATAAGTTAAAATTGACACATACGGAAAACCCAATAACGGACAACAACTGACAAATTTAACAAATTCGTCCCAATGCCAAATATCCGTGTCTGTTTTTTCGAGCAAATATAGATGTTCTTCCGATATATTCGACAGTCCATATGTCATTTAGGACATTTATAGGCCTTTATGGACACAAAATGAGCCGAATTGTCATTGCAGGTGGGCGTTGGCCTCGCGGACTCCGCCCGCCAGCGAGGGATACGCCCGCACCTCGATGCCCGCTTCGCGCAGGGTCTGCGCCCCGCGGCAGCAGACGAAACGGTCGGGTTCGTACAGCGCGAAGACCACGCGGGCGAAGCCGTGGCGCAGGATCAGCTGCGTACAGCTTTCGGGCTCGCTGCTGCGCCGGGAGCACGGTTCCATCGAGGAGTAGATCGTGGCGCCGCGTAGCTCGGCGCCGGCGTCGAGGGCCTTGCGGACGGCCTCCTGCTCGGCGTGGTGCGTGGGCGAAGTTTCGTGGGTGTGCCCCGTGAACGTGCGTCCGTCGGGCAGTACGACCACGGCTCCCACACAGTAGGAAGTGGCGCTCGGCGTACACAGACGCCCTGCGGCGACCGCCTGAGCCAGATAGCCGAGGTCTTCGGCCGAGGTGTCGGGCCGCAGCACGCAGGTCGTGACCTCCATGCCGTCCACCTCCTCGTGCCGGCATTCGGCGCCCGGCGGAGGCGTGAACACGAACCGCGCTCCTCCCCTTTCGGGTCCGAGCGTCAGCCGCGGATTGACTGCCCGGCGCACTTCGTCGGCCATCCCTTCGGCGAGGAACATGCCGAGCATCTGCGCGCCGCCTTCGACCAGCAAATTGCCGACGCCGCGTTTCTCCAGCTCGGTGACGATTCCGGCGGCCGTAATTGAACCGTCGGTCGAGATAACCTCCGCAACTCCGTTCAGTTCCGGAATTTCCATCGGCGAAAATACGTAACGGTCGGCGTCCCCTTCGGTGAAGAACCGCAGCTTCGGGGAGATTCGTCCCGAGCGCGTGACGGTCACTTTCGTCAGGTCGGGCCGCAGCCCCGAAGCTGCCCGGCGTGCGCGGGCCGCGGGGTCGCGCAGGAGCAGCGCCGGATTGTCGCGCCGCAGCGTTTCGGCCCCGACGAGGATGGCGTCGTGCGCGGCCCGCAGTTGCAGCACCGCCTTCCAGTCCCCGGGAGTGGACAGAATGAGCCGTTCCGGCGTGTTGTCGTCCAGATAACCGTCGGCTGTCGTGGCAAAGGATAATGTTACTCGCATCGCTTCAAGGTAAAGAGGGTGACTTCGGGCCATGCGCCCAGTCGCATGGGGTATGCAACATATCCCGTGCCGTCGTTGACATAAAGTGTGCGTCCGTCCGAATCGTAGCGTCCGCTCCAATGTTCGTAGATCCAGGATGCGGGCGACCATCCGCGCCCCCACGGGCGGATTTTGAACTGCATCGAATGGACGTGTCCCGAGAGGGTCAGATCGCCGTGACCCGTTTCGAGAATCTGCCCCCAGAGCTGCGGCAGGTGGACCAGCGTGATGTTGAAGAGCGAATCGGGAACGCCCGCATAAGCCCGTCCGAGCGCCGGAGCCGGAAGATTGCGGTCGTGGCGGCGGTCACGCAGCGCGGGGTCGAACGAAATCCCCGTGAGCGAGATGCTGTCTGCGCCGCGCCGCAGGTAGACGGTCGTGTCTTCCAGCACGCGCCACCCCATCGAACGCTGGCGGGCGACCACCTCGCGGGCCTGAACGGCGGCCGGAAAGCGCACCGAATCCTTGATATAGGTGCCTACGTCATGGTTGCCCGTCACCGACCAGACGGGACCTTCGATCTGCCGCAGAAGCCTTCGCGTGCATTCGTCGAGCTCCTCGGCGCGGATGTTCACGAGGTCGCCCGTGAAAAACACCGCGTCGGGATGCAGGGAGTTGATACACTCCGCGAGGCGTGCGAGGTCGTGTTCGGGCCGGACGATCGTGCCCACGTGGATGTCGCTGATCTGCACGAACCGGTAGTCGTCGAACGCCTCGGGAATGCGGTCGGAGCGGATTTCGACTTCGCTCACGCGGATCGACGTGCGGCCCCATGTCGCACCCCAGAGGAAGAAAAGCGTGAGGCCCGCGGCGACGGCATAACCCGTGCGGCGCAGGTGCAGGAAATTGAAGACGTAAAACGCCAGGCGCGGCAGTACGGTGACGATCCATCCCCAGAACAGCCACATATAAAGATACATCAGTCCCGTGCCGTTGTCGGGGCTGAGGACGTTGATGACCGACGAAACGAGCGGCAGGGCATCCGTCGCGGCGGCCCATGCGATCAGGGCCTTGCGCCGCGGAACATGCCGGTGCCGGTTGCGCCGGAAATGGATGAAATCCGCAACAATGGCTGTCAGGGCGAGGAGAAACATCGACAGAAAAAGCATATACCTTAATATATTTATTCGGGGACAAAGATACGCATAAGCGAGGGTAAGAGCAAACGTGTTTGCATTTTTAGCGCGCGGAAGTGTCTGAGGCGGAGCCAAAGAGGCGCAGAAGCGGATAGAAAGCGGCCGGACGAACCGTTCGCCCCTAAATCCGGCGTCTTACGCCGGCGGGTTGGCATGTAAGTTGCGGAAACGGCGGCTGGGTATTGACACTCCGAACAGGAGCAAAAACATTAAAAACCAAATTCATTCAGCTTATGAAAACTTTTCGACTTTTGATTGTAGCTCTGCTGCTTGCGGGTACGGCGTCGGCTCAGCGGTTCGAACGCAGGGCCATGCGCGGCGAATATTCGCCGACGGTCTACCTGATCTCCGTGCGCGAGGTGGACACCCTCTACAACTACGATCCCGCCGCATTGCGGCAGGCTGCGGCGCTCAACCGGATGTCCATGGACAATGCCACGCAGGACTATATCGACACCCACCGCCCCGGCTTCCAGCAGGTCGAGAAACCGCAGTTCGTCTTCGCCACGAAGAACAACCGCTTCTCGTTCTCGCTGGGCGGCTTCGTCAGCCTCCGTGCGGGATACGATTTCGACGGCATCGTCGATAACATCGACTTCGTGACCTACGACATCCCCGTCCACGGCAATTACAACACGAAACAGAAATTGATGATGGACGCTTCGACCTCGCGGATCTTCATGAAGGCCATCACCAACACCCGGGCGCTGGGCCGCGTGGTGATCTTCATGGACGCCGACTTCCGCGGAGGCGCCGAGGGCAGCTATACGCCCCGTGTGCGTTCGGCTTACGTGTCGTTCCTGGGCCTCACGCTGGGACGCGACGTGACGACCTTCTGCGACCTCTCGGCGGCCCCCACGACCATCGACTTCCAAGGCCCCAACGCCTATAACTTCAACTTCGCCACGCTGATTCGCTACGAATACGCCTTTGCGGACAATCACCTCAAGTTCGGAATCGCCGCCGAGCTCCCCGAGGTGAGCGCCACCTACGGCGACAATTTCAAGCCCATGCACCAGCGCGTGCCCGACGTTCCGATGTATTTCCAGTATGCGTGGGGCGCCGACCGCAGCAGCCACATCCGCGCTTCGGGCGTGCTGCGCAATCCCTATATGTATAAAGTGTCGAAGGACTCCAACACCTCGCTGCTGGGCTGGGGCGTGCAGTTCAGCGGCACGATCAAGGTCTGCAAGCCCCTGCGCCTCTTCATGAACGGCGTCTACGGCGAAGGCATCACGCCTTATATTCAGGATCTGACGGGTTCGGGACTCGACTTCACGCCCAATCCCGAGGACCCCTCGCTCGTGCGCATGATGCCGATGTGGGGCTGGCAGGCCGCCGCGCAGATCAACCTGACCCGCCGGCTGTTCATCTCGGGCGGTTACTCGACGGTCCGCGTGCAGCGCAGCCACGGCTACTACACCGACGATCAGTACAAGCAGGGACAGTATATCTTCGGCAACGTCTTCTACTCGCTCACCCCGCGCTGCAAGGTGGCCGGCGAATACCTCTACGGTTCGCGCAAGGACATGAACAACGACAAGGGACACGCCAACCGTGTGAACGTGATGTTGCAGTATAATTTCTGAACACCGGCCTGACGGCGTTGCGTACAGGCGGTTCCTTTTCGGGAGCCGCTTTTTTTTGACCGCCTATTTTACTATCTTTGTTCCCGGACCGACTGGGACGTGTTTCGCCGGCTGGCTGCCCTTCCCGCTTTCGGGCTGCACAGTTACCGGCGTTCCTCCGACTGCGATCCGAGTGTCGGACCCGATTCAAAACAATGGTGCAATATGGAATTTTTAGCGCAATACAATCTCACCGGCATCGTCATCGGCGTTGCCACTTTCCTGATAATCGGCATTTTTCATCCGCTGGTCATCAAAGGCGAATATTGGTTCGGTGTGAAGATCTGGTGGCTGTTCCTTGTGATGGGCGTCGCCGCCGTCATCGGTTCGATCGCCGTGCGGCATCTCCTCTGGTCCACATTGCTGGCCGTGTGGGGCGCCTCGTCGCTTTGGTCTATCGGCGAGTTGTTCGAACAGCGCAAGCGCGTGGCCAAAGGCTGGTTCCCCAAAAATCCCAACCGGAAATAGGGGTCACTCCTGCGGCTGCGTCGGGATGTCAGCCGGAGGTGCAAGGCGGGAACGTACTCCTTCGCCTTGCACCTCCGTGTCTGCATGTTGTTAATCCGCTGTTTTAATAAGCGGCGGTGAATCTCTCGTAGTGGTGGTTCTCCTGCTCCAGTTCGTCAATCATGGCGTAGGCATAGTCCTCCACGGAAATGAAGCTCTCGCCTTTTTCGTCGAAAAGCATGTCGTCCTTGCCCAGACGGAACTTGCCCGTCCGCTTGCCCGGACCGTTCTGTCCCATGTTGCCGAGATTCCCGGCGGGAGAGAAGAAAATCCAGTCAACATCCTTCTCTTTCATCAAGTAATCGAGGTAGAACTCGCCCATCGATTTCACGCCCGGCAGCCATTCGGCAGGCAGGTTGCCCGTGTCCACCAGGCGCAGACCGGGAGCGACGAACAGCGTTCCGGCACCGCCCACGATGAGCAGACGCTTCACACCCGCACGTCTCGTACCCTCGACGATTTTCGGATAGTTCTCCAGCGTCTCCTCATACTGGCGGGGATTGCCCCATCCGGGATTGTATGCGCTGATAACGGCATCCTTGCCCTTTGCCAGTTCAGCCAGCGTGTCGGGGGTCGGTGGCGTCCCCTTTGACAACGGTAAGATTGGGATTGCTCACCGTAATCTTTTCCGGGTTGGGTGAAATGGCTGTAACCTTGTGACCACGATACAGTGCCTCGTTCAAGATGGCGGAACCTACGAATCCGCTCGCTCCGATTAAAATTACATTTTTCATACGTCTTACATCTTTAGTTGTTGATATTCTTGTTTTATTCGGTTATTCACTAACTTCGCATCGAATTATTGCTTTCTTTTCGATAGCACAAAGGTGTGAACTATTTTTATGTTATACAAGAAGTTACAAGTTAATTACCAAGTTACCTAAAACTCACTTTTGGTGAATAACAAGAAGTTACAATAGCAAAAAAAATTGCGTAACTTTGCACCGCAATTATCATGCGAGTCCGTCGGATACATATTCTGGCCGCCGTGGTCTTCGTCGCGGTCTGCTGCACGCCTGCGGGAGGTCCCGCGCGGCGCGATTGGCCGCAGCCTGCGGGCTGGACGGGGCCGGGGCAGGTTCCGCCGCCCCAGCGGATGAAGCTGTGGTTCGGAGGAGACGTGATGCAGCACATGCCGCAGGTCGAGGCGGCGCGGTGCGGAGAACGGTTCGACTATCGGCCCGTCTTCGCGGCTCTCGCGCCCCGGATGCGGGCGGCCGACCTCACGGTCGTGAATCTCGAAACCACCCTCACCCGCCGCGGCCGTTACACGGGTTACCCGCTGTTCCGGTCGCCGGTGGCGTTGGCCGACGCCCTGCGCGATGCGGGTGTGGATGTCGCCGTGCTGGCCAACAACCATTGCTGCGACGGAGGCGCCGAAGGCATCCGCACGACGGTGGCCGAACTGGACCGCTGCGGAATACTCCATACGGGCGTATTCGCGGACAGCGCTGACTACAAGAAGAATAATCCGCTTTACTTGAACCGTTGCGGCATGCGGTTGGCGATCGTCAACTATACCTACGGCACCAACGGCATGCCCGTTCCCGCGGGCACGATCGTCAATCTCATCGACACCGTGCGCATGGCCGCGGACCTGGCCGAAGCCCGGGCCTCCGGGGTCGATTTCATCGTCGCCTGCCTTCATTGGGGCAATGAGTACGAGCGTCGGGAGAACGCCGGACAACGGAGTCTGGCTGCATTTTTGCGTCGCAACGGCGTCGGCGTGGTGGTCGGAAGCCATCCGCACGTCGTGCAGCCCTGGAGGGCCGATTCGTCGCATGTGGTGCTTTACTCGCTGGGCAATCTGGTTTCGAACCAGCGGCGGCGTTACACCGACGGAGGACTGGTGGCTGCCGTCGAAGCTGTCCGCCATGCCGACGGACGCATGGACTACCGGCTTGAGACCGCTCCCGTGTGGGTCGCGCTGCCCGGCTACCGCATCCTGCCGCCCGAGGCCGCCGACACGATGTCGCTGCCCGCAGCCTACGGCGTCTTCCGTGCCGACGTGGACGCACTGGCGGGAAACGACCTATAAGTAAACCGAATAGTCCTATCGAAAGAAACGATGGCTATTTCTTGGAGATTGTTTCGGGAAATTGTTATCTTTGTAACAGTAAAAACGCACACACTTAAAACATTATAGATTATGGAAAAGAGCATCAAAGGTACCCGTACCGAACAGAATCTGCTGAAAGCCTTCGCCGGCGAGAGCCAGGCCCGCAGCCGTTACGTCTTTTTCGCCAGCAAGGCCAAGAAAGAGGGTTACGAGCAGATCGCAGGTGTCTTCGCCGAGACTGCCGAGCAGGAGAAGGAGCACGCCGAGCGTTTCTTCAAGTTCCTCGAGGGCGGCGACGTGGAGATCACGGCCAGCTACCCCACCGGCCCCATCGGCACGACGGCCGAAAATCTGCTGGCTGCCGCCAAGGGCGAGAACGAAGAATGGGATGTCCTCTACCGCGAATTCGGCCGCGTAGCCGAGGAGGAGGGATTCACTGAAATAGCCACCGCATTCAAGATGATTTCGACGGTGGAGGCCGAGCACGAGCGCCGCTACCTGAAACTGCTGAGCCGCCTGACGGACGGCAATTTCTTCAAGCGCGACGGCAAAATCTGGTGGCAGTGCCGCAACTGCGGTTTCGTCATCGAGGCCGAGGAGGCTCCGAAACTCTGCCCCGCTTGCAAGCACCCGCAGGCTTATTTCGAGCCCAAGAAAGAGAACTATTAGGCCGGAGATACGATACCGGCGAACGGCCGCATTCCGCTGAGGAGTGCGGCTTTTTTACGCCCGGCCCGCACGGTCGGAGGCAATTTTTAGTTCCGAACCTTAATTTTTAACGCTTATTGTTGTATCTTTGTACGATTAAGCAAAAACACGACGATAACGATAAATATGGCAGACGAAAAAATCATCTTTTCGATGGTCGGCGTAAGCAAGACCTTCACCAACCAGAAACGGGTGCTCAACAACATCTATCTTTCATTTTTCTACGGCGCCAAGATCGGCATCATCGGTCTGAACGGTTCGGGTAAATCGACCCTGATGAAGATCATCGCCGGCATCGACAAGAATTTCGAGGGCGAAGTGGTCTTTTCGCCCGGCTACACGGTGGGCTATCTCGAACAGGAGCCCAAACTCGACGATGCCAAGACGGTCCGCGAGGTCGTCGAAGAGGGCTGCGCGGCGACGGTGGCTCTATTGAAGGAGTACGAGGAGATCAATATGAAGCTGTGCGAGCCGATGGACGACGATGCGATGGCCAAGTTGATCGAGCGTCAGGGCGAGCTGTACGAGAAGATCGACCAGTGCAACGGCTGGGAGCTGGACAGCGTGCTGGAGCGTGCGATGGACGCCCTGCGGTGTCCCGATCCCGATGAGCCGGTGACGCACTTGTCGGGCGGTGAGCGCCGCCGCGTGGCTCTTTGCCGCCTGCTGTTGCAGCAGCCCGACGTACTGTTGCTCGACGAGCCCACCAACCACCTCGACGCCGAGTCGATCGACTGGCTGGAACAGCACCTGCAACAGTACAAGGGTACGGTGATCGCCGTGACCCACGACCGCTATTTCCTCGACAACGTCGCCGGATGGATTCTCGAACTCGACCGCGGCGAGGGCATTCCCTGGAAGGGCAACTATTCGGGCTGGCTCGATCAGAAGACCACCCGCATGGCTATGGAGGAAAAGCAGGAGTCGAAGCGCCGCAAGACCCTCGAACGCGAGCTGGAGTGGGTGCGCATGTCGCCCTCGGGCCGCCACGCCAAGTCGAAGGCCCGTCTGTCGGCCTATGACAAGCTGATGAACGAGGACACGAAGCAGAAAGAGGAAAAACTCGAAATATTCATCCCGAACGGTCCGCGTCTGGGCGACGTGGTGATCGAGGCGCACGACGTTTCGAAAGCCTTCGGCGACCGCGTGCTGTACGAGGGGTTGGAATTTTCGCTGCCCCCGGCCGGCATCGTGGGCGTCATCGGCCCCAACGGTACGGGCAAAACCACCCTCTTCCGGATGATCATGGGCCTCGAAGAGCCCACGAGCGGTTCGTTCCGCGTGGGTCCCACGGTGAAACTGGCCTATGTGGACCAGCAGCACAAGTCGATCGACCCTGAAAAGACGGTCTTCGAGGTGATTTCGGGCGGTCTGGATCTGATGACGCTGGGCAACCGGCAGGTCAACGCCCGCGCCTATGTGGCCCGTTTCAACTTCTCGGGCGCCGATCAGGAGAAGAAGTGCGGCATGCTGTCGGGCGGCGAGCGCAACCGTCTCCACCTGGCCCTCGCCCTGAAAGAGGAGGGCAACGTGCTGCTGCTGGACGAGCCGACCAACGACATCGACGTGAACACGCTGCGGGCGCTGGAGGAAGGTCTTGAGAATTTCGCCGGATGCGCCGTCGTCATTTCGCACGACCGCTGGTTCCTCGACCGTATCGCCACGCACATCCTTTCGTTCGAGGGCGATTCGAAGGTGGTCTTCTACGAGGGCTCCTACTCGGAGTATGAGGCGTGGAAGAAGGCTCAGGGCGGCGACACGCAGCCCCACCGGGTGAAATATAAAAAACTGATCGCCGATTAGTTGAAAAATTAAGAATGAAATATTAAAAATTGTTTTTGCATGCAAAAACCGTCTATTCCCAAGGGCACGCGCGATTTCTCCCCGGCGGAGATGATGCGCCGCCAGTATATTTTCGATACGATCCGCCGCGTCTTCCGCGCCTACGGATTCGCACCGCTCGAAACCCCCTCGATGGAGAACCTCTCGACCCTGCTGGGCAAGTACGGCGACGAGGGCGACAAGCTCCTGTTCAAGATCCTCAATTCGGGCGACTACGCCGCCGGACTGTCGGACGAGGAGGTTCGCTCCGCGTCGAAAATCTGCGAAAAGGGGCTGCGCTACGACCTTACGGTGCCTTTCGCCCGTTACGTCGTGCAGCATCAGGGCGAACTGACGTTCCCTTTCAAACGCTATCAGATTCAGCCCGTGTGGCGCGCCGACCGCCCCCAGAAGGGCCGTTACCGCGAATTCTACCAGTGCGACGTCGATGTGATCGGCACGCGCTCGCTGCTGTGCGAAGTCGAGCTGGTGGAGATCGTCGAGCGGGTCTTCAAGGCGCTGGGCATCCGCGTGGCGCTGAAGATGAACAACCGCAAGATTCTTTTCGGTATCGCCGAGGCCATCGGCCACGCCGACAAGATGATGGACATCACCATCGCCATCGACAAGCTGGAAAAGATCGGACTGGACAATGTGAAGGCCGAACTGATGGAGCGCGGATTGGGGCAGGAAGCCGTCGGAAAACTTCAACCGATACTCGAACTTAGCGGCGATAATACGCAAAAGCTCAATCAGCTGAAAGATGTGCTTTCCGTGTCGGAAACGGGCATGAAAGGTATTGCGGAGATGGAAACCGTTCTGGGCTATGTGGAGCGGCTGGGCATCGACCTGACGGTCGAACTGGACCTTTCGCTGGCACGCGGTTTGAACTACTACACCGGCGCGATCTTCGAGGTCAAGGCGCTCGATTTCGCCATCGGTTCGATCTGCGGCGGAGGCCGTTACGATGACCTGACGGGTATCTTCGGCATGCCCAACACCTCGGGCGTGGGCATCTCGTTCGGCGCGGACCGCATCTACGACGTGATGACGGGGCTGAACCTCTTCCCCGAAGAGGTCAACTGTTCGACCCGCGTGCTGTTCGTGAATCTTGGTGCCGAGGAGGAAGCCGCTGTGCTGCCCATTCTGCGCACGCTGCGCGGAGAGGGGATCGCATCGGAGATCTACCCCGAGGCGGGCAAGATGAAGAAACAGATGGAGTATGCCAACCGCCGCGGCATCCCCTACGTGGTGATCGTGGGATCGCAGGAGCTCGAAGCCCGGGCCGCGACCGTCAAGGATATGCGCACGGGCGAACAGCAGCAGGTGCCTTTCGACCGGGTCGCCGATTTTGTAAAATAATCCCGGCCCCTCCGCGGGCCGACAAATGAATCGCAGCATGCGCCGATTACTCGTCATACTCGCCGTTCTCTGCGTTCTGCCTCTCGCGGCGCAGAATGCGGATGACGCGCAGCAGTTTCAGAAACTCGCACAGGTTTTCCGCTACCTTTCGGGACTTTATGTCGATGAAGTGGATATGAAACCCGTCGTCGAGGGGGCCATTGCGGGCATGCTCGAAGAGCTGGACCCCCACTCGGCCTACATCGGCGCCGAGGAGATGAAGGGCGTGCAGGAGAGTTTCGACGGGGAGTTCAGCGGCATAGGCGTCGAGTTCAACGTGTTGCGTGACTCGGTCATCGTCGTGAACACCATCGCCGGAGGACCTGCCGAGCGGGTCGGCGTGCGCGCCAACGACCGCATCGTGCGCATCGACACGCTCGATGCCGTGGGCATGGGGCGCGCCGACGTGCCGAAATACCTGCGCGGGAAGAGCGGCACGAAGGTCGAAATCGACGTTGTCCGCCACGGCACCCCCGGACGGCTGCATTTCGTGATCGTGCGCGACAAAATTCCGCTGAATACCGTCGATGCCGCCTACATGGCCGGCGACGGCATCGGATATATCAAGGTCAACCGCTTCGGCCGCACCACGATGAACGAATTCACGGACGCCTACCGCAAGCTGGGCGAGCCGCGGAGTCTGATTCTCGACCTGCGGGGCAACGGCGGCGGACTGCTGGAACAGGCCGTAGAGATGGCGGGATTCTTCCTGCCGCGCGGCGCCGCGATCGTCTCCACCGAGGGACGCGCCGTGCCGGCGATGACGTTCCGCGCCCAAAGCGACGGCACGGACCTCAAAGGACGCCTCGCGGTGCTGATCGACGAAGCCTCGGCGTCGGCGTCGGAGATCGTCGCAGGGGCCGTGCAGGATTGGGACCGGGGTGTCGTCGTGGGCCGTCCGAGCTTCGGCAAGGGGCTGGTGCAGCGGCAGATCGGGCTGCCCGACGGTTCGGCCGTGCGCATCACCGTGGCCCGTTATCACACCCCGTCGGGGCGCGTCATCCAGCGTCCTTACGAGCAGGGCAAACGCCGTGAATATTACCTCGACCACCTGCGCCGCTACGACGATGCCACGCGCGACTCGCTTGACGCCGGGGCTCCGGCCTACCGCACGCTGCGCACGGGTCGCACGGTTTACGGGGGCGGCGGCATCCGTCCGGATGTGCTCGTCGAGGCCGACACGACGGGATTTTCGGATTACTACGCCGAGCTGATCCGCCGGGGCATCGTGGCCGATTTCGTCGGCGACTGGCTCGACCGTTCGCGCGACAGTCTGTCGCGTCTCTACCCCGCTTTCGAAGCCTTCGACGCCGGATACACCCCCTCGGACGCCGTTCTCGACGGTCTCGCACGGCTCGGCAGCGAGCGCGGCGTGAAGTTCGACGCTGCGGGATTCGCCGTTTCGGAACCCGTCATGCGGGCCCAGCTCAAAGCCCTCGCCGCACAGCGTCTGTTCGGGACCGGAGCCTATTTCCGGGTCGTCAATCCCGCCCTGAGTCCGGCCTACGCCCGGGCGTTGTCCATTCTCGAAGCGTGGGACGAACTGGGAGCTCCCGTGCTGGAACCCTGAAAATAGTACTGTAAGTATTTGGAGGTTTGCGATTTTTTGTGTAAATTCGTTATACAACCGACGAATTCGCATCAAGTGTAAGACTAACCCTCAAAAACCGACTCCATGCTACCCCAAGTTCAGGTCCGCCGCGAAGGCGAGGACTACGCCGATCAGATTCTGTCCAAGGCCGTGAAAGCGGGCCGTCGCACCTATTTCTTCGATGTCAGAGCCACGCGCGGCGACGATTATTTCCTGACCATCACCGAGAGCCGCAAGATCACGGGGCCCGACGGCTCGGCGACCTACGACCGCCACAAGATATTCCTGTACAAGGAGGACTTCACGAAATTCGCCGAGGGATTCAACGAGGTCGTCGAATTCATCCGCCGCACCAAAGGGATTCCCGAGCCGGAGAAATGATCCCGCACCGGATTGCTGAATGATGAAATTCCCGGACGCGTATCGGCGTCCGGAGATTTTTCATATCCTTAATATTTTTATTCGTCGGAAAGACCGGGTGCGATTCGTTTTTGCATCCGTTCTGCTTTTTGTTATTAGACAGGTTGCGCCTCGGCAAAATGCACGTAAACTTGCTTTTGCGCTCGGCTTGCACTATCTTTGCGCTTAAATCAAAAACACGCAGACAGATTTATGAAATTTTCCCGGTACATCGTACTTGCGCTCAAAGGGTGCGCCATGGGTATGGCCGATGTCGTTCCCGGCGTTTCGGGCGGCACGATCGCTTTTATATCAGGTATTTACGAGGAGCTGCTCGATTCGATCCGCAGCGTCGATGCCACGGCTCTCAGGCTGCTGCTCCGCTTCCGTCTGGCCGAGTTCTGGCGCCATATCAACGGCCGCTTCCTGCTGCCCGTGCTGCTGGGCATCGCCGTTGCGATCTTCTCGCTGGCGCGGCTGATGACCTATTTGCTTACGAACCACCCCATTGCCATCTGGTCGTTTTTCTTCGGACTGATCGTGGCTTCGGCGCTGCTCGTCGCCAGACAGATCGGCCGCTGGGACTGGCGGACCGTGCTGGCTTTCGCCGTCGGGGCCGCCGCGGCGTGGTGGATCACCGTCGCAACGCCCGCCGAAACGCCTGACGACTGGTGGTTCGTGATGCTCTCGGGCGCCATTGCTATCTGCGCCATGATTCTCCCCGGCATCTCGGGAGCTTTCATCCTGCTGCTGCTGGGCAAATACCAGTATATCATGCACGCCGTCGGGGAGTTCGATATTCCCGTCATCGCGGTTTTCGTGATCGGAGCCGCTGCGGGCATCATCTCGTTTTCGCATCTGCTGTCGTGGCTGCTCAAACATTGGCACGACGTTACGGTGGCCGTGCTGATGGGTTTCATGGTCGGGTCGCTCAACAAGGTGTGGCCGTGGAAGGAGACCGTGGAGACCTATCTCGACAGCCACGGTGTCGCGCAGCCGCTCGTGCAGAACAACATCGCCCCCGGAACTTTCGAACAGCTCACGGGGCAACCCTCGCTGCTTGTGCAGGCCATTCTGCTCGGCATCGTGGGATTTCTGGTTATTTACGGCATCGAGCTCGTCGCCCGCATGATCGTCAAAAAACAGGAGGAATAGACCATGCGGCGTTTCGGATTGATCGGTCGTCCGTTGGGCCATTCGGCCTCGGCGGCCTACTTCACGGAAAAATTTTCCCGGGAGGGATTGGGCGATTGCGAATACGCCCTCTACGAACTGCCCTCGATCGGGGAGCTGCCCGCTCTGTTGGAGCGTCTGCCCGAGCTTTGCGGACTGAACGTCACGATTCCCTACAAACGCGAGGTGATGGCCTTTCTGGATGCCGTGTCGCCCGAGGCGCAGGCCATCGGGGCCGTCAACTGCATCCGCCGTGCGGCGGACGGAAGCCTCACGGGCTACAATACTGACATCGTCGGCCTGCGGGCCGCACTGGACGAACTGCTGGGCGGCGAACAGCCTTCGTCGGCGCTGATTCTCGGCACGGGAGGCGCTTCGCAGGCCGTGCAGTACGCCCTCGCCGAACGCGACATTCCCTTCGCGCTGGTTTCGCGCGACGCATCGAAAGGCAATTACACCTATGACAACCTGCCGTGCGAAGTCGTGGAGGAGAGTCGGTTGATCGTCAACGCCTCGCCCGTCGGCACCTATCCCCGCATCGATGACGCCCCGCGCATCCCCTACGGCTACGTCACACCGGAGCACTATATGCTGGACCTGGTGTACAATCCGCCCCTGACGCAGTTCCTCGCCTACGGGCAGCAGCGCGGGGCCCATGTGCTGAACGGCCGGACGATGTTCGTCGGGCAGGCCGAAGCGGCATGGCGAATCTGGAACGAACGATGAAAATGAAATTGTTGCTTGCCGCTCTGTTTGCGGCTCTCTGGACCGGGGCTTTCGCCCAGCAGGAGCTGACGCCGCCCAAATTCAACGGTGCGGACGTGGAGTATTTCATGCGCCGCCTCGTGGGCGAGTTCGAAAAGGTCGCCGTGGAGCGGCGGATTCCCGCCGCCGAGATCTCGATGCGAGTAGCGGTGGCGTTCAAAGTGGACAGCACGGGCGGCATCAGCGAATGGCGGTTCCGCGACAACGCCTCCGAGGGGCGTGACCGCACGGATCTTCCGCCCGCCAGCGAAGCGACCCGCGGGGCGATGACCGAGGCGTTTTCACACCTCGAAGGCTGGATGCCTGCGGTGGATGCCGCGGGCCGCAAGGTCGATTATACGCTGCGGCTGACGCTGCGGCTGCCGGTCGAGAAGATCGTCCGCATGCAGGACCCCGATCCCCTGCTTTTCCAGGGCGAGGACCCGAATACCAATTTCTTCGAGTGGGTGCGCACGCGCGTGCGTTACGACGACCGGTTCAGGAGCGTCGGCGGCGTGGTTCACGTCCGCTTCTACGTCGAGCCCGACGGCAAGATCACCATCGGCGATGTCGTCGAATCGCCTGACGAGCGTCTTACGAAGGAGGTGATCCGTGTGATCCGCAACAGCCGGGGCGAATGGACGCCCCGCAAGGTTCGCGGTGTACCCCAGCGCATGGCCTACCAGTTCCGCTGCAATTACATCCCCGAAAGCCACTGACCGGCTTCTAAGCCGGTTTTAGGGGCGGCCGACGGTTCCGGCGCTATCCGATCATATAAAAAGGCTTCACCGCAAACGTGAAGCCTTTTCTTTATTCCCTTACCTGTGGCGCAGCATCGTGCGGGCCTTTTCGAAGTCTTCCTCGCGGACGACGACTTGGGCGGGCATGGTGCCGATCGGATAGATGGCCGACATGTATTCGTTGCGGATCATGGACCAGATGCCGGCGCTGTCGAGCATCGACTTGGTGATTTCGGCCTCTGTGATGGTGTTGTACTCCGCCAGTACAACCAGCGTGTCGTCTTGCATAATTTTCCGGTTTTGGTTGGATATCTAAAGTTAAGCATTTTGTTGATAAAATGCAAGAGTCCTGCCATAGAAATTACCGGAAAAAAGGCTACCTTTGCAAAAGGATAAACCTCCTGCCTAGATAGGCTTATACTATCTATATTAACAGCGACGCAGCTATGACGCAATTCGTACATCTTCACGTACATACCCAATATTCGATTCTCGACGGACAGGCCAGCATCCAGCGGCTCGTGGACAAGGCCATGAACGACGGTCAGCCCGGCATCGCCGTGACGGATCACGGCGACATGTTCGGTATCAAGGAGTTCTACAACTACGTCAAGAAGGTCAAGGGCAAATTCAAGGACAAGGCCGCCGAATGCGAGGCCCGGATCGCCGCCCTCAAAGACGGTACGGAGGCTTCGGCAGACCCCGCTGCGGAGATCGCCAAGTGCGAGAGGCAGTTGGAGGAGCTGCGCCGCAAACTGGCTTTCAAGCCCATCATCGGCTGCGAGGTCTACGTGGCGCGCCGCCGGCTGCACGACAAGGAGGGAAAACCCGACCAGAGCGGTTACCACCTGATCCTGCTGGCCAAAAACCTCAAGGGCTATCACAACCTGATAAAGATCGTTTCGAAAGCGTGGACCGAGGGTTTCTACATGCGTCCGCGAACGGACCGCGTGGAGCTGGAGAAGTACCACGAGGGGCTGATCTGCTGTTCGGCCTGTCTGGCCGGCGAGGTGCCGCGCGCCATCACGGCGAACGACCTCGAAAAGGCCGAGGAGTCGATCTTGTGGCACAAAAAAGTTTTCGGCGACGATTACTATCTCGAATTGCAGCTGCACAAAGCCACCGTCGAGCGGGCCAACCACGAAGCCTACCCCATGCAGCTGCATGTGAACAAACACCTGCGCGAACTGGCCGCGAAGCACAACGTGCGGATGGTCTGCACCAACGACGTGCACTTCGTGGACGAGGATAACGCCGAGGCGCACGACCGTCTGATCTGCCTCTCGACGGGAAAGGACCTCGACGACCCCAAGCGCATGCTCTACTCCAAGCAGGAGTGGCTGAAAACGACGGCCGAGATGGCTGCAATCTTCGGCGAAACCGACCCCGAGGCGATGGCGACGACCGTGGACATCTGCAATCAGGTCGAGTGCTATTCGATCGACCATGCGCCGATCATGCCCAACTTCGAGATCCCCAAGGAGTTCGGCACCGAGGAGGAGTACCGCGCCCGGCTCACGGAACAGGACCTCTTCGAGGAATTCACGCGCGATGAGAACGGCAATGTGGTGATGTCGGAGGAGGAAGGCCGCAAAAAGATCGAAAAACTGGGCGGGTACGACAAGTTGTACCGCATCAAGTTCGAGGCCGACTACCTCGCCAAGCTGACGATGGAGGGCGCACACAGGCGCTACGGCGAACATCTGACCGAGGAGCAGGAAGAGCGGCTGCGGTTCGAGCTGCACATTATGAAGACGATGGGTTTCCCGGGCTACTTCCTCATCGTGCAGGACTTTATCCGCGCCGCACGCGAAGAACTGGACGTTTCGGTGGGACCGGGCCGTGGCTCGGCCGCAGGTTCGGCCGTGGCCTACTGTCTCGGCATCACGCAGATCGACCCCATCGCCTACGACCTGCTGTTCGAGCGTTTCCTGAACCCCGACCGTATTTCGCTCCCCGATATCGACGTGGACTTCGACGACGACGGCCGCGGCCGCGTGCTGAACTGGGTGACGCAGAAATACGGCAAGGAGAAGGTGGCGCACATCATCACCTACGGTACGATGGCCACCAAACTGGCCATCAAGGACGTTGCGCGCGTGCAGAAGCTCCTGCTCTCGGAGTCGGACCGCCTCTGCAAGCTGGTTCCCGACAAGATTCCGGACAAGAAGCTCAATTTGCAGAACGCCATCGACTATGTGCCCGAACTGAAAGCCGCCGAGCAGTCGGACGACCCCGTGGTGAGGGACACGATCCGCTATGCCAAGATGCTCGAAGGCAACGTCCGCAACACGGGCGTGCACGCCTGCGGTACGATCATCTGCCGCGACGACATCACCGACTGGGTGCCCGTCTCGACGGCCGACGACAAGGAGACTGGCGAAAAGATGCTCGTCACGCAGTATGAAGGCTCGGTGATCGAGGACACGGGACTTATCAAGATGGACTTCCTGGGGCTGAAGACCCTTTCGATCATCAAGGACGCCGTGGAGAACGTCCGCCTGACCAAGGGCGTGAAGATCGACATCGACGACTTCACGATCATCAACGACCCGGCGACCTACAAGCTCTACGGCGAGGGCCGCACCGTCGGAACGTTCCAGTTCGAGTCCGCGGGCATGCAGAAGTACCTGCGCGAATTGCAGCCCTCGACCTTCGAAGACCTGATTGCGATGAACGCCCTCTACCGTCCGGGCCCGATGGACTACATCCCGGATTTCATCGCCCGCAAGCACGGCCGCAGCCCCATCGAGTACGATATTCCGGTGATGGAGAAGTATTTGAAAGACACCTACGGCATCACGGTCTATCAGGAGCAGGTCATGTTGCTGTCGCGTCTGTTGGCCAACTTCACCCGCGGCGAGTCGGACACGCTGCGCAAGGCTATGGGTAAGAAGCTCAAAGACAAGCTGGACCACCTCAAACCCAAGTTCATCGAGGGCGGCAAGAAAAACGGCCACGACCCGAAGGTGCTCGAAAAGATATGGGCCGACTGGGAGAAATTCGCCTCCTATGCGTTCAACAAATCGCATGCCACGTGCTATTCGTGGGTGGCCTACCAGACCGCCTATCTCAAAGCCAACTACCCTTCGGAGTACATGGCTGCGGTGCTGAGCCGAAACCTCACGAACATCGAGCAGCTGACGCTTTACATGAACGAGTGCAAGCGCATGGGAATCAGCGTGCTGGGGCCCGACATCAACGAGTCGATGCGGCAGTTCTCGGCCAACTTGGCCGGCGATGTCCGTTTCGGACTGGCCGCCGTGAAGGGCGTCGGAGAGGCTGCCGTGGAGAGCATCATCGCCGAACGCAAGGCCAACGGTCCGTTCAAGGATGTCTACGACTTCATCGAGCGGGTGAACTACTCGCTGGTCAACCGCAAATGTCTCGAAAACCTCGCCTACGCAGGAGCTTTCGACTCGATCTCGGATTTCTCGCGCTGCAAGTTCTTCGGCGTGGATGCCCGCGACGCCAATGGCATCACCTTCATCGAACAGCTGATGCGCTACGGCCAGCGGTTCCAGACCGAGCAGAACAACGCCCAGCAAAGCCTGTTCGGCGGCGAGGGACATGTGGACATTCAGCGTCCGGTGCTTCCGGCCTGCGCCGAATGGAGCCAGCTGGAGAAGCTCACGAAGGAGCGCGAGATGGTGGGACTCTACCTCTCGGCGCATCCGCTGGACGACTACAAAGTTATCATCGACCACATGTGCAAGACCCAGCTCTCGGAGCTGGAGAATCTCGACGCCATCAAGGGGCAGGAGATCGCCGTGGCGGGAATGGTCGTGAGCGTGCAGAACCTGATGACCAAGACCGGCAAGCCGTGGGGCAAGTTCAAGTTGGAGGATTACAACGGCGCCCACGAATTCGCCCTCTTCGGCAAGGATTACGAGAATTTCCGCAAATACCTCTTCGCGGACTACTTCCTCTTTATTCGCGGCAAGGTCCAGCCCAAGCCCTACAACGACAAGGAGCTGGAGTTCAAGATCACCTCGATGGTCCAGTTGCAGGAGATGCGCGACACGATGATCAAGGAGATGGTCGTGCTGCTGCCGGTCGAGGATGTGACGGAGATGCTGATCCGCGATCTGACAGCGAAGGTCCGCGAGTCGAAGGGCGACACGCTGCTGCGTCTGAGCGTCTACGACCGCGAAGCGCAGGTTTCGCTGCGCCTCTTCTCGAAGAGCCACAAGGTGAGCCTCACGCAGTCTTTGGTCGGATATTTGGAGGACAACAACATCAACTATTCAATCGCATAGAACCGTATACCAATCTATTATAATCAACAAAAAACACAAAGCAATGGCATTGGCAATCAACAAAGAGAATTTCGAAGGGCTGCTCGCAGGCGACCAGCCGGTAGTCATCGACTTCTGGGCCGAATGGTGCGGTCCCTGCCGCACAATGTCGCCCATCGTGGACGAACTGGCCGCCGAATACGACGGCAAAGCGGTCATCGGCAAATGCGATGTCGAGGAAAACGACGATATCACGATGAAGTACGGCGTGAGGAACATCCCGACGATCATCTTCCTCAAAGGCGGCGAAGTCGTTGACAAGCAGGTGGGCGCCTGCTCGAAGGACGCCTTGAAAGCGAAGATCGAAAAACTGTTCTGAGGATGCTGCGTACCGTCGATTTCCACGGCCTGAAAGCCGTCGAATTCTCCAAGGGCGACTACACGGCCCTGCTGGTTCCCGGAATGGGCGCGAACCTCGTGCGGCTGGCCAATACGCGGCTGGGCGCGGAGATCCTGCGCACGCCCGGAGCCGACGAGATCGAGGTGTTCAGGGGCCGTCCGCAGGTGTTCGGTCTGCCGATTCTGTTTCCGCCCAACCGCATCGCCGACGGGCGTTACACCTTCGAGGGCCGCACCTACCAGTACCCCATCACTATCGAGAAAGAGCACAACTACCACCACGGGGTGCTCAAAAGCGAGGCTTTCATCGTCTCGAAGGCCAGCGAAACGGCCGAGGAGGTGATGGTCGAGTGCCGTTACTACGCCAATGCGGGTAACGACGCCGTTTTCCGCGATTTTCCGCACGAGTTCAAGTGCAAGATCACCTACTGGCTCTCGGCCGACGGGCTGGAGCAGGAGGTGATGTTCTCGAACCGCAGCAAATTGCGGATGCCCGTGGGCGTGGGATTCCACACTCCGCTGTCGATTCCCTTCGCCGGAGGCGACGCCGCGGATTACGTGATGCGCGTTGCCGTCGGCGAGCAGGTCGAACTTAACGAGCGCAACCTCCCGACGGGCCGCAAGCTGCCGCTGTCGGAGCAATTCGCCAAGCTGCGCGAGGGCGGGCTCCGGGTCACCGAATGCGACCCTATCGAAGCGGGCTTCACGCTGAAAGAGATCGACGTGAATGGCAAGTCGTTCCGCGGGGCGCTGGTCGAGAACGTGCGCACGGGTGCGCGGATCTTCTACGAGGTGGATTCCCAGACGACCTACTGGACGATCTGGAACAACGGGGGCCGGGTGCCCTACTGCTGTCCCGAACCGCAGTCGTGGACCACGAACGCCCCGAATCTGCCGAATCCTTCGGCCGAAGGGTTCCGGACCATCGCCCCGGGCGAGTCGTGGCGCATGGTGTTCCGGCTTTACGCGAAATAGGTTGAAAAAAGGGGATCGGTTGCCGATCCCCTTTTTCGTTTCAGAAATGTTCGTGGAAAACCGTTTCGTCCAGCGGCCTGCGCTGCGTGTCGTGACGGTCGGGATCGGACGGGGTGCCGTCGCCGTAGCCGACGAGCAGGATGTTCACGGGCTCCACGTGCGGGGGCAGCGCGAACTCCTCGCGCACGGCCTCGGGCTTGAACATGCAGATCCACAGCGTGTCGAGCCCCAGCGACGCGGCGCAGAGCATCATGTGGTCGGTGACGATCGAGGCGTCGATGTCGCCGATCATCTTGTCGTCGTATTTGCGGGTCCACGCCTCGGAGGTGTCGGCGCAGACGACGATGGCCGTCGGAGCCCCGAAATCGCGCGTGCAGCGCGCCAGTTTCTCCATTCCCTCTTTCGACTGCACGACCACCAGCCGCTGGGGCTGCCGGTTGGCGCCCGTGGGAGCCACGCGCCCCGCTTCGAGGATTCGGGTCAGCTTCTCCGGCTCCACCTGTCTGTCCGAGTATTTGCGGCAGGCATACCGCTTTTTCGCCAGTTTCAGAAAATCGAATGTTTCCATTGTCGATGAATTTACGGGTTCCCGCCGGATGCGCGGACCGGGTTCCGAAACCCGGGACCGTCCTGCGCTGAAACCGGCGTCTTATGTCGGCAAAGGTACAAAAAAATCGTGCCGCCAAACAGGTTTTGTCAGCCCCGGCTGACAGAATGGCAGAAAAAATTCGCTGGCACACCGTTTGTTGCAGGAAGGGCAGGAAATCAAATACAACAACAACGATAGCACTATGAAAAACGGAAAAATCGGAGTTACGACGGAGAATATCTTCCCCGTCATCAAGAAATTCCTCTATTCGAAGCATGAAATCTTCCTGCGCGAGCTGATCTCGAATGCCGTGGATGCCACCCAGAAGCTGAAAACCCTCTCGTCGATCGGCGAGGCCAAAGGCGAGCTGGGCGATCTGACGATTCGTGTGGCCGTGGACAAGGAGAAGAAGACGCTGACCGTGACGGACCGCGGCGTGGGCATGACGGCCGAGGAGGTAGACAAGTACATCAACCAGATCGCCTTCTCGGGTGCCGAGGAGTTCATGGAGAAGTACAAGAACCAGGCGATCATCGGCCACTTCGGACTGGGATTCTACTCGGCGTTCATGGTCTCGGACAAGGTGGAGATCTTCACCCGGTCGTTCCGCGAGGGAGCGAAGAGCGGGCATTGGAGCTGCACCGGGACCCCCGAATTCGAAATGGAGGAGACCGACGAGGCCCGCGACCGCGGTACGAGCATCGTACTGCACCTCTCGGAAGATGCGCTGGAGTATGCCGAGGAGTCGAAGATCGAAGGTCTGCTGAAAAAATACTGCCGTTTCCTGCCCGTGCCCATCGCTTTCGGCAAGGTCAAGGAGTGGAAGGACGGCAAGTACGTCGATACGGACAAGGACAACATCATCAACAATGTCGAGCCGCTGTGGACCCGCAAGCCCGCCGAAATCACCGAGGAGCAGTACAAGGAGTTCTACCACGAGCTCTACCCCATGAGCGACGAGCCGCTGTTCTCGATCCACCTGAACATCGACTACCCGTTCCACCTGACGGGCATCCTCTATTTCCCGAAAATCCACAACAATTTCGAGATTCAGAAGAACAGGATTCAGCTCTATTCGAACCAGGTGTATGTCACGGATCAGGTCGAGGGCATCGTGCCGGAGTATCTGACGCTGCTGCACGGCGTGATCGACTCGCCGGACATCCCGCTGAACGTGTCGCGCAGCTACCTGCAAAGCGACTCCAACGTGAAGAAGATTTCGAGCTACATCACCCGCAAGGTCGCAGACCGTTTGCAGGAGCTGTTCAACACCATGCGTGCGGACTACGAGTCGAAGTGGGACGATCTGAAGGTATTCATCCAGTACGGCATTCTGACCGACGAGAAGTTCGCCGAGAAAGCCTCGGATTTCATGCTCTGGAAGAATACCGAGGGCAAGTATTTCACCCCCAAGGAGTACACCGAGAAGGTGAAGGAGAACCAGACCGACAAGAACAAGACCGTGGTGTTCCTCTACGTGGACGATCCCGTGGCGAAATACACCTCGCTGGAGGCGGCCAAGGCCAAGGGCTACGACGTGCTGGTGATGGACGGCCAGCTGGACAGCCACTACATCAACTGGTATGAGTCGAAAGAGAAGGAAACGCGGTTCGTGCGCGTGGACAGCGATGTCATCGACAAGCTCATCCAGAAGGAGGAGAACGTCAAGATGTCGCTTACCGAGGCGCAGCAGGAGTTGTTGGAACCGGTGTTCGAGAGCCAGATGCCCAAGGACGACAAGATACACTACAACATCTCGTTCGAGGCCATGTCGCCCGACGAAGCTCCGGTGGTCATCACCCAGAACGAGTTCATGCGCCGCATGAAGGAGATGGCTGCGATGGGCGGCGGAGGCATGAGCCAGTTCTACGGCCAGATGCCCGACAACTTCACCATTGCGGTAAACGGCAACCACCCCATTGTCATCGACATTCTCGCCGACGTGGAGAAAGCCTATGGCGACAAGCTCCGGACCGTCACCAAGAAGATTGACGCCGCCGTGGCCGAAGAGAAGCGTTTCGACGAGGTCGTGAAGGGCAAGAAGGAAGAGGAGCTGACTCCCGAGGAGAAGTCCACCCGCGAGGAGCTGTCGAAGAAGGTCGTTACCCTGCGCGACGAGCGCAACCAGCGTCTGCGCGAGATCGGCGGCGAAAACCGCCTCGTCAAGCAGATCATCGATCTGGCCCTGCTCACGAACGGCATGCTGAAAGGCAAGAATCTCACGGATTTCATCCAGCGGTCGATCTCGCTGATCGAGAAATAACCCGGCCGAGCCGAATGACAGAGCCGTGTCCCCGCCGGGACACGGCTCTTTTTGAGTCTATAAGACGAAACGGACCTTTCCATCGCGGAAGGTCCGTTTTTTCAACATAGCGGGGCGTTTACTCCTCGGTCCACTCTTTCCGGAGCAGGTCGAGAAACCACTCGGGACAGCGGCAGGGACGACGCGAATCGCTGTGGATGAACCCCAGCTGGGTCATGCCCGTATTCAGCAGGTCGCCCCGCTCGTTGTAGATTTCGTAGAAGAAATTGATGCGTGTCGAGGGCATTTCCCGAAGGATGATGCGCACCGTGAGCAGCTCGTCGAAATAGGCCGGCTTGCGGTACTTGGACTGCACTTCGAGAATCGGCATCATGATGCCCCGCCGTTCGACCTCGGCGAACGACATGCCCAGCGCACGCAGAAATTCGCTGCGGGCCGCTTCGTAGTAGCAGATGTAGTTCGAATGGTGGCAAATGGCCATCTGATCGGTGTGTTTGTACCACACCCGTATCTGGCAATCGTGGCTTAACATATTTTTCCTTATTTTATTTGCGTTCAGTTTGGCAGCGCAGGTCAGGTCAATCCCCTAACTTTTTAAGCGGGCGCCTCTTAGGCGGGCGGCTTCCTCGGTCTTGCCCTCTTCCAGCAACCGGCGGATCAGCGTCGAGCTGACACGTACGCCGTCAACCGTACACGGTCCCACTTTCACGACCCGCAGCCGTCCCGTCGCTGCGAGGGCGTCGCAGTCGAGCCGGTCGTGGCCGAAGCGGTGGTTGTAGCCCGCGACGAGCGTTTCGGCGCCGACTTTTCCGATCAGGTATTCCTCGACGAACTCCGCACCCGTCAGGGCGCTGAAAGCCCGGTCGAAAGGGATGACGATCACATTGTCCACGCCCAGTTCTCCGAGCAGGGCGATTTTCTCGTCGAGGGTCGTCAGCAGCCGCAGCCCCTCGTCCCTGCCGAGCGTGATGCGCGGATGCGGCTCGAAAGTCAGCACGATACTCTCTCCCCCTGCGGCGCGGGCTTCGGCGATAAGTCGCTCGATCAACGCCCGGTGTCCCCGGTGCACACCGTCGTAAGACCCGACGGTCACGACCGGATGGACGAAGCGCGGAAGCGCGTCGAAACCGTGGAATACCCGTATGCCGCCCTGCTGTTCCCTCTCAGGCATTGCTGTTCTCCTCGTTCTCTTTGACGAAATAGGCGACTTTCTCCAGCAGCGTCGTGATGTCGTAGTTCTCGACGATGATTCCCTGCGGGAAGTTCAGCGGCGTGGAGGTGAAGTTCAACACGCCCTTGATGCCGGCGTTGATGATCGGCAGCACGAGCGTCGGGGCGACCTTCGTCGGCGACGAAACGATGACGATCGAGATGTCCCGGTCTTCGACCACCTCCTCGAAAGTATCCATGTGGTAGCACGGAATGCCGTCGATGGTCTTGCCGACCTTCTCGGGATCGACATCGAACGCCGCGGTGATCTTCAGCTTGAGGCCCTTGCCGTTGAAATACTTGGTGATGGCCTGCCCCAGGTGGCCCATGCCCAGCACCGCGATGTTCATCGGCGAGGGGCTGTCGAGAATCCGGCTGATGTATTCGATCAGCACCTGCACGTCGTAGCCCTTCTTCGTATCGCTCGAAAATCCGATCAGCATCAGGTCGCGGCGCACCTGCACGGCCGTGATGCCGTGGATGCCGGCCAGCACGTGCGAAAAAATGTGCGTGATGCCCTGCTTGTGGCTGGCGAGCAGCGTGCGGCGGTATTCGCTCAGTCGCTCGATGGTCTTCTCGGGGATCGTATTGTTGGTCAAAGTTGCCATGATTCTGCTATTCGATGGTTATCGTGAAGTCGCTGTTGTAGTTCACACGCATCCAGTTGCGGTTGACGTGGTTTTCGCGTCCCTCGCCCTGTCCGAACAGATAAGTCGTCTGCAACGGCGTATAGCGGCAGTCTTCGAGGTCGTACTCAATGTCGCCGTACATGGCCGGGGCGAAGATCACGGCGGTGTCGTAACCCCGGTAGGAATAGAGCGTCGGCAACGCGCCGAACGCACGGATGTAGGCGCTGTCGAAGGTCCTCACCACCTCGGAGTCGCGTTTGGCATGATAGGTCGAGAAGAATACCACGCGGTCCTTGAAATAGATGGCGCGGTCGATTCCCCCGAAACGGTTCCAGCGCGGGTTGCCCAGCACCGAGAAACGGGGCGCCGTGCGTCCGCGACTCGTGATGCTCGTATCGGCCGATGCCAGGGCCGCGAGGATGCGCTCCACATCGACGCTGTTGTCCGACAGGATCACGAAAAGGTTGTCCTGCCCGTTCTCCAGCAGCGGCGTGAGGTCGCTCGGGCTGTTGGCCGAACGCGCCGACGGATGCTCGTATTTATAGGTGTAGCGGGAGTATTCCGAGTCGCCCAGCAGCGCCAGTATCTCGCGCTCGAACTCCTTGTCGGTCGAGGCGGTGTAGATCAGCGTCACGTGCTTGTCGCCGCCCACCAGATCTCCCGCTTTCTCGTACTTGTGAGCCGGATCGGGCGCCAGTTGGAACAGCACGTCGCTGTTATGGTTGACGATATGCGCCAGCGGCGACACCACGGGCACCTTTTTCTCCTCGGCGAAGCGGATTATCGGAGTGAGCCCCTCTTCGTAGACCGGTCCGACGATCAGATCCGATTTGCGGAACGCCTCGTCCCGTTCGACGATCTCGCGGATGCGGGCCGTGTCGCGGGCCGTGTTGTAGAGATGAACCTCTGCCGAAATGCCCTGCCGGATTTTAACGCTGTCGAGCCCCAGCAGGAATCCCTGATAGAATTCCAGGTAGTTGCCGTTGGCCTCGCCGCCCGTGGCGATGGGCAGCAGCAGCGCCACACGAAGCGGTTCGCTGCGGCGCAGGGCGCGGAATTCGACGGGAACGACCTGCCGTTCCGAGGCGGCCACGCTGTCCCGGCGCAGGCTGTCGGCAGCTTCCGCCGTCACGGCGCCGTCCGGCTGCGGGATTTTGATCATCGCCCCGGCTTTGAGGTCCGCGGGTTTCAGCCCGTCGTTGAGCGCGCTGAGCTCGGTCTCCGTGATTCCGAAGCGGCGCGACAGCGAGTAGAACGTTTCGCCCGGATGGACGATGTGATAGGCCGTACCCTCGTCGGCCACGCTGTTCAGCGACTGGCGGTACTCCTCCCACTGCTCCTTCGTGCCGGCTTCGTCCTCCGAACCGATCTGCTTCTTGCGGATCAGGATGCGTTCCCCGAGGCGCATGTGCAGCGGATCGAGGTTGGGGTTGTCCTCCAGAAGGGTTTTCACGGGAATTTCATACTGCCGCGAAATGGCGTAAAGCGTTTCGCCCTTCGACACGAAATGGAAATCGAAGGTCTTGCGCAGTTTCCTGTCCGACTTCGGCTCGGGAACGTCGCTCACGAAAGGGATCTTGATGTTTTCGGCCGTTTTCAGCCCGCGGGCGATCGAAGGGTTGTTTTCGAGGATCACCTTCTCGCCCACGCCGTAGGTTTTCGAAAGTCCGTAGAGCGTTTCCCCCGGCTGGACGGTGTGGATGTAGTACTTCGAGCCGTTGATGTAGACGATCGTTCCGGACTTCTCCGCCGCAAGGGCGCAGAGAGCCCACGCGATCGTCAGGGCTGTGGCACAGAGTCGTTTCATCGTCATTTCAGTTTATCGCGCATCCGGATTTCGGTGATGACCTTCTTGGTGTAGAGCGGAAAATCGCCGTTCATCATCCACGCATAGTAGCTGGGTTCGATGCGGAACACCTCGGCCACCGAACGTCCCTTGTACTTGCCGAATCCGAAGACCTCCTCGCCCTTTTCGTTGAAGAGGATGCGCCCGGCGTAGTCCGCCGCTTCGGCGCGGCACGAGTATTCGGCCAGCTTGTCGATGTCGTTTTCCAGGTCGTCGTAACGGTCCAGCTGGGCCATCAGCACCTCGTAAGTGGCTTTCGTGTCGGCCTCGGCCGAGTGGGCGTCTTCGAGGTTCTTGTCGCAGTAGAACTTGTAGGCCGCGACCAGCGTCCGCTGCTCCTTCTTGTGGAAGATGTTCTGTACGTCAACGAACTTGCGGCGTTTGAAATCCACATCGACACCCGCCCGCAGGAACTCCTCGACCAGCACCGGGAGGTCGAAGCGGTTCGAGTTGAAACCGCCGAAGTCGCAGCCCCGGATGAACTGTTCGAGCGACTTGGCGACCTGCGCGAACGTCGGGCACTCCTTCACGTCCTCGTCCGTGATGCCGTGTACGGCCGTAGCCTCCTCGGGAATGTGCATTCCGGGATTTATCCGGCGGGTTTTGGTGATCTCCTCGCCGTCGGGCATGACCTTGACCATCGAAATTTCGACGATGCGGTCCTTTGCGGTGTCTATGCCGGTGGTTTCGAGGTCGAAGAAGATGATCGGTCGTTTGAGGTTCAGCTTCATCTGGCCGCCGTTATGCGTTGATCATCATCGGCATCAGCAGCATGAGCGTCGCGCTCGACTGCTTGTCGTCGTATACGGGCTTGAAGACACCGGCACGGGTCGAATCGGCCAGCTCCACCACCACCGTCGGGGTCTCCATGTTCGAGAGGATCTCGACGAGGAACGTCGATTTGAAGCCGATCGAAATGGGCTGACCGTCGTAGCTGCACGAGATCGTCTCGTTGGCCGACACCGAGAAGTCGATGTCCTGGGCCGTGAGGTTGATCTTGTTGTCGGCGATGTCCATGCGGATGAGGTTCGTCGTGGGATTCGAGCAGACGGCCACGCGCTTGATGCCGTTGACCAGTTCGATGCGGTCCACCAGCACCTTGTTGGGGTTATTGGCCGGGATCACGGCGTTGTAGTTCGGGTAGTTGCCCTCGATCAGGCGGCATACGAGCGTATGGCTCTTGAGTTTGAACAGGGCGTTCTTCGAATCGAACGCCATCTCGATCGCGTCGTCCTCCTTCAGCAGCACCGATTTCAGCAGGTTGGCGGGCTTCTTGGGCAGAATGAACGAGGCAGTCACCTCGTTGGTGGTCTCGGACTCGTATTTCACCAGCTTGTGGGCGTCGGTGCCAACGAACGTCAGCGCATTGGGCGCCAGATTGATATAGATGCCGTTCATCACGGGGCGCAGTTCGTCGTCGGCCGTGGCGAAGATGGTTTTGTTGATGCCATTGACGAGCGTGTCCACGTCCATCGAAAGCTCCTTCTTTTCGGCGCTCAGCTGCGGCACGGCGGGATAGCTCACGGCGCTGGCTCCGGGGATCGAGAGCGAACCGCTCTTCCAGTTGATCTTGATCTCCCAGTTCTTGTCGTTAACGTCGATCACGAGCGGCAGCTCGGGAAACTCTTTCAGCGAGTCGAGCATCAGTTTGGCCGGCGCGGCGATCGTGCCCTCGCTCTCCACGCTGTCCACCTCGATCGAGCCGATCAGGGTCGTTTCGAGGTCGGAAGTCGTGACTTTCAAGGTGTTGCCGTTGAGTTCCATCAGGAAGTAGTCCAGAATGGGAAGCGTGTTCTTATTGCTGATAACCTTGCCGGTGGTGGCCAGGAGCGAAAGCAGTGCCGAGCTTGATACGGAAAATTTCATACGTTTTTTTCTGTTTTTTCTGTTTATGGTTTCTTACTCTAAAATAGCCAGTTTGTCGAGGGCCGTCCGGATCATCTCCTTCACGAACGGTTTGTAGTCCGTGTTTACATTCTGCGCGATGCGCTGGGCGATGATCGTGCAGATCGTGGCGGCGCGGTGGCCCATCAGCGCCGCGAGCCCGGCCAGCGCCGAACCCTCCATCTCGAAGTTGGTGATGCGGCGGCCTTCGTAGCCGAACGACTCGATCTTCTCGTTCAGATGCGCGTCGTGCGGTTCGAGACGCACCCAGCGGCCCTGCGGGGCGTAGAAGCCCGGGGCGGCGATGGTGATGCCCTCGCGCGTAACGTCGCTGAAATGCTTGAAAAGCGTCTTGTCGGCATCGACGAAATAGGGACGCGGCATCTTCTCGTACCAGCTCGTGTGCTTCACGAAAGCCTCTTCGAGCGCCAGGTCGCAGACTGCGTCGCGGCCCTTGTAGTAGCTCAGCAGACCGTCGAAACCGCACGAGGTGCGCGAAAAGACGAATTCGCCGACCTTGATGTCGGGCTGAATGGCCCCCGAGGTGCCGAGGCGGACCAGCGTAAGCTGTTTTTTCACGGCCTTCTCCTGCCGCGTGGCGAAATCGACGTTGGCCAGCGCATCGAGCTCCGTGACGCAGATGTCGATATTGCCGATGCCGATGCCGGTCGAAAGGACCGTCATGCGCTTGCCTTTGTAGGTCCCCGTCACGGTCTTGAATTCGCGGTTCGCCACTTCGCACTCCTTCGTGTCGAAAAATCCGGCCACGAGGGCCACGCGGCCGGGATCGCCGACCAATATCACGGTGTCGGCCAGCTGCTCGGGAAGCAGGTGGAGATGGAATATCGAACCGTCGTCGTTGATTATCAATTCGGAAGCGGGAATCGTCCTCATAATTGTCGTTTTTTAATTTCCATAATTGGCATAAAAGTAATATATTTACCTCGAATATCAAAACTTCGACGCTAATTTTTCATAAATATAAAGTATATCCAAAACCGAATAAAACATGACTCTTATCAAATCCATTTCGGGCATCCGCGGCACCATCGGAGGTCCCGCAGGAGAGAACCTGACGCCGCCCGACGTCGTGAAATTCACCACGGCCTACGTGCGTCTGATCGCCCGCCGTACACCGGGCAAAAAACTTACCATAGTCGTAGGACGCGACGCCCGGATTTCGGGCGAAATGGTCTCGAATCTCGTCGAAGGAACCCTTCTGGCCTGCGGCGCCGATGTCATCAACGTCGGGTTGTGCACCACCCCGGGAACCGAAATGGCCGTCATCACGAAAAAGGCCGACGGCGGCATCATCATCACCGCCTCGCACAACCCCCGCCAATGGAACGCCCTGAAACTGCTGAACTCTGACGGCGAATTCCTGAACGACGCCGAGGGCAAGCAGGTGCTGGCCATGTCCGAGGAGGAGGATTACGACTACCCCGCGATCGACGCTATCGGACATGTCCTTTCGCGCGAGGATTTCAACGACGAGCATATCCGCCGCGTGCTGGCGCTGCCGCTGGTCGATGCCGAAGCCGTGCGCAAACGCCGTTTCAAGGTGGTCGTCGATGCCGTGAACTCGGTGGGCGGAGTCGTCATGCCGAAGCTGCTGCGCGAGCTGGGCTGCGAGGTCGTGGAGCTGAACTGCGAGCCGACGGGCGAATTCGCCCACAACCCCGAGCCGCTGCCGCAGAATCTCACGGAGATTTCGGAGGTGATCGTGCGCGAAAAGGCCGATGTGGGCATCGTGGTCGATCCCGACGTGGACCGGCTGGCATTCGTTTCGGAGGACGGTTCGATGTTCGTGGAGGAGTACACGCTGGTGGCCGTCGCCGACTACATCCTCTCCGAAAAGCCCGGCAACACGGTCTCGAACCTCTCCTCGTCGCGGGCCCTGCGCGACGTTACGGAACGTTACGGAGGCAAATACTACGCTTCGGCTGTCGGCGAGGTCAACGTCGTGACGAAAATGAAGGAGGTCGGCGCCGTGATCGGCGGCGAGGGCAACGGCGGAGTCATCTACCCCGAACTGCATTACGGACGCGATGCGCTGGTGGGCACGGCACTCTTTTTAACGTGGCTGGCGAAGAAGGGAATGACCATGACCCAGCTGCGCGCGACCTACCCTTCGTACTATGCTTCGAAGAACAAGATCGAATTGACGCCGGCTATCGACGTGGATAAAGTGCTGCGTGAAGTGAAGGCTCGTTATGCGGGTGAAAACGTGAACGATATAGATGGCGTAAAAATCGACTTCCCGGAGAACTGGGTTCACCTGCGCAAATCGAACACCGAGCCGATCATCCGCGTCTACACCGAAGCCAAGTCGATGGACGAGGCCGACGCGCTGGCGCAGCGGTTCATTGCTGAAATCAAAGAAATCTGTCATATCTAAGACCATGAAAAAGAACGTATTGATCCTTGCCGCAGCCCTCGCGCTGGTCGCCTGCGGCGGAAACGCCCCGAAAAAGAAAGCTGCCGCCGAAACGCAGACTACGACCGCGGCGGCGCCCGACATGCACACCGCCGAAACGTCGCTCGACTACCTGGGCACCTACGAAGGCACCCTGCCGGCGGCAGACTGCCCGGGAATCCAAACGACGCTGACGCTCAATCCCGACGGGACATACGAGTTGCACATGAAATACATCGACCGCGACGCTGAGTTCGACGAGAAAGGCGTTTTCAGCGTCAAGGAAAATCTGCTGACCCTGACTCAGCTCGACGACGGATCGGAAGAGTATTACAAGGTAGAGGAAAACCGGCTGCGCATGCTCGATGCCGAAAAACAACCCGTCACGGGAGCGTTGGCGGAGAATTACGTACTGCAAAAAACCAAGTAAGCGAATGGATAAAGCAAAAGTTTATATAAAGGATAATAAGGAACGGTTTATCAGTGAGTTGTTCGATCTGCTGCGCATCCCGTCGATCAGCGCGCAGAGCGAACACAAACCCGACATGCAGCGTTGCGCGGAGTTCCTCGCCGCGGCGCTTGCCAAGGCCGGCGCTGACCGTGCCGACGTACTGCCCACGGAGGGCAATCCGGTGGTTTATGCCGAAAAGATCGTCGATCCGAAAGCCAAAACGGTGCTGGTCTACGGCCACTACGACGTGATGCCTGTGGACCCGCGCGGCGAGTGGCGCACGGAGCCGTTCGAACCCGTCATCAAGGAGGGCCGCATCTGGGGCCGCGGAGCGGACGACGACAAGGGCCAGTTGTGGATGCACGCCAAGGCTTTCGAGGCGATGTGCGCCACGGACACGCTGCCCTGCAACGTCAAATTCATGCTTGAGGGCGAGGAGGAGATCGGTTCGCCGAGCCTTTACGGCTTCTGCGAGCAGAACAAGGAGATGCTCGCAGCCGATATTATATTGGTGTCGGACACCTCGATGATCTCGATGCAAACGCCCTCTATCACATGCGGTTTGCGAGGGTTGGCTTACATGGAGGTTGAAGTGACTGGGCCGAACAAGGACCTCCACTCGGGGCTCTTCGGCGGCGCTGTGGCCAATCCGGCCAACGTGCTGACGCGGCTGGTGGCCGGTCTGATAGACGATAGCGGCCGTGTAACGATCCCCGGCTTCTACGACGATGTGCGCGAACTGACGCCCGGGGAGCGCGAGGCGTTCAACAAGGCGCCGTTCGATATGGAAAATTATAAAAAATCGCTGGAAATCGGCGATGTGGAAGGCGAAGCGGGCTACACGACACTGGAACGCACGGGCGTGCGTCCGTCGCTCGATGTCAATGGCATCTGGGGCGGCTACACGGGCGAAGGCACCAAGACGGTGATCCCCGCGAAAGCCTCGGCCAAGATTTCGATGCGCCTGGTCCCGAATCAGGACTACCGCAAGATTTCGGAGCTCTTCGAAAAGCATTTCAACGCCATTGCGCCCAAGAGCGTGAAAGTGACGGTGAAGGCGCTTCACGGCGGCATGCCCTACGTCTCCCCGACCGATATGCCGGCCTACAAGGCGGCCGAAAAGGCCGTCGAGGCGACCTTCGGCAAGAAGCCCCTGCCCTTCTATTCGGGCGGTTCGATTCCGATCATCAGCGGGTTCGAGTCGATTCTGGGCATCAAGTCGATCCTGATCGGATTCGGGCTGGCCGAGGACGCCATCCACTCGCCGAACGAGAGTTACGGACTCGAACAGTTCGACAAGGGCGTGGAGACCATTCCGCTGTTTTACAAGTATTTCGCCGAAAGCTGACAGCCGATGTACGACGAACAGCTGGAATTTGCCGTGGGGATGGCCCGGGAGGCCGGGAAGATACAGCTCGCCTATTTCCGGGGCGACGAACTCGCCGTGCGGACCAAATCCAACGTCTACGACGTGGTGACGCGCGCCGACAAGGAGAGCGAAGAACTGATCGCCGGGATGATCGCGGAGCGCTATCCCGACCACGCCATTCTGGGCGAGGAGGGCGGCAGCCGCGGCTGTGCGGAGAGCGACTGGCGCTGGGTGGTCGATCCGTTGGACGGTACGACCAATTACAGTCAGGGACTGCCCGTTTTCGCGGTCTCGATCGCCCTGCAACACAAGGGCGAAACGATCGTGGGCGTGGTCTATGCCCCGTATTTGGGAGAGTTGTTCACCGCCGTAAAGGGCGGCGGAGCGCATCTGCAATACGCTTCGCGGGAGCCCGAACGCATTCGCGTCGGGGAGAAACGGACGCTCGCCACATCGGTGATCGCCACGGGGTTTCCCTACGACAAAGACGTGAATCCGGACAACAACAGCGACAACGTCGCCCGGATCATCCCCTACGTGCGGGATGTCCGGCGGCTGGGAGCGGCAGCCTACGACATCAGCTGCGTCGCCGCGGGACTGCTGGACGGCTATTGGGAGTTGGCGCTCCACGAATGGGACATCTGCGCCGCCGAACTGATTCTGCGGGAGGCCGGAGGCGTCGTCTGCGAACTCCGCCGCGACCGCGGCATCTCGATCGTAGCGGGCAATGCCGCAATCGTGGAGGAGATTCGGAAATACGTCAGGTAACCGATTGAAAAACAGTTTTGTTTCCAAAAAATCGACAGGGCGGGTGTAAATTCCCGCCCTCTTTTTGCCGGTATTCGTAAAATATTTTACTATTTTTATCCCGGACAAAACGAAAAAAACAAATGTGCGGAATTGTAGGATATGTCGGCCGGCGTGACGCCTGCCCGATTCTGGTGAAGGGTCTGCACCGCCTCGAATACCGGGGTTACGACAGCGCGGGCATCGCGCTGGTCAATGCGACGGGGGCCCTTCACGTTTTCAAATGCAAAGGCAAGGTCTCGGACCTGGAACACTTCCTCGAAGGCAAGGACCTCGGCGGAACCATCGGTATCGCCCACACGCGCTGGGCCACGCACGGGGTTCCGAACGACGCCAACGCCCATCCCCACTACTCCGAATCGGAGCAGATCGCCCTGATACACAACGGCATCATCGAAAACTACCGCGTACTGAAAGACGCGCTCGTCGAGAACGGCTACACGTTTCGCAGCAGCACCGATTCGGAAGTGCTGGTGAATCTGATCGAATACGTCCGCCGGACGAACGGCTGCACGCTGTTCGAAGCCGTGCAGCAGGCGCTTCGTCAGGTGGTCGGGGCCTATGCCATCGCCGTTGTCGAGAAGGGAAACACCGACCGGATCATTGCCGCACGGCAGAGCAGTCCGATGGTCGTGGGCATCGGCGAGGGCGAGTATTTCCTCTCGTCCGACGCCGCGTCGATCATCGAATACACGCAGGATTTCGTCTATGTGGGCGACGGGGAGATCGCCGTGATCGAACGCGACAAACCCCTGAAAGTCGTGACGCTGGACAACCACGAGGGGAAGATCGACATCCGCAAGCTCCAGCTCTCCATCTCGCAGCTCGAAAAGGGCGGCTATCCCCATTTCATGCTCAAGGAGATTTACGAACAGCCCTCGACGCTCGTAGACTGCATCCGCGGGCGCATCAACCCCGACACGTGCGAGGTGAGGCTCTCGGGAGTGATCGACCACCGCGACAAATTCCTCGCCGCCCGGCGCATCATCTTCGTGGCGTGCGGCACCTCGTGGCACGCCTCGCTGATCGGCGAACACCTCATCGAGTCGATCTGCCGCATCCCGGTCGAGGTGGAATACGCCTCGGAGTTCCGCTACCGCAACCCCATCATCCGCGAGGACGACATCGTGATCGCCGTGTCGCAGTCGGGAGAGACGGCCGACACGCTGGCCGCCGTGGAGCTGGCCCGCAAGGCCGGGGCTTTCGTCTTCGGCATCTGCAATGTCGTGGGATCGTCCATCGCCCGGGCGACGGATTCGGGGGCCTATATCCATGTAGGTCCCGAAATCGGCGTCGCCTCGACGAAGGCTTTCACCGGGCAGGTGACCGTGATGGCGATGCTGGCGCTGGCTGTGGGCCGCGAAAAGGGAACCGTTTCGGACGCATATTACCACGAAGTTGCGAGCGCCCTGCTCCACCTGCCCGAAACGTTGGAGGAGGTGTTGAAGGTCGCACCGCAGGTCGCCGACCTGGCGAAGATATTCACCTACGCCCACAATTTCATCTACCTGGGCCGCGGATACAACTACCCTACGGCTTTGGAGGGCGCCTTGAAACTCAAAGAGATCTCCTACATTCACGCCGAGGGCTACCCCGCCGCCGAGATGAAACACGGCCCCATCGCGCTGATCGACGCCGAAATGCCTACCGTAGCCATCGCCACACCGGATCACACCTACGAAAAAACCGCGTCGAACATCGAGGAGATTCGGGCCCGGGGCGGCAAGATCATCGCCGTCGTCGCCCGCGACGACCAACAGGTGCGCCGTTCGGCGGATTACGTGATCGAGGTTCCGGTCATCGCCGAATGTCTCATGCCGGTCGTAGTATCGGTGCCGTTGCAATTGCTGGCCTATTACATTGCGGTTTACAAGGGCCGTAACGTCGATCAGCCCCGCAACCTCGCCAAATCGGTGACCGTGGAGTGAATCTCCGTCCGGGCGACGAAAAAATCCGCAGTCTTCGGAAAGAGGACTGCGGATTTTTCATGCGCCGGGAGGCGCTTTAGTGGCCGTAGTTGGCGTCGATGTAGTCGGCGATCTTGAAGTCTTTCGGCTTCCGGGGAGTGTCGAGCGGCCTTATGCGGGTTTCGACCGCCTGCCGCTGTCCGCCGAAGACCAGTTTTTCGAGGAATGCGTCGATCTCCGCACGGTTTTCCCGCATCGGCCGCCACGCCATCGAATGATCGGTGTCGGACACGGAATGGAACCAATACGGAATTCCGCGGTGCGCGAGATCTTCGGCGATGCTTTCCGATCCGAAGAGCCACACCCCATCAAAGCCGATCTTGCCGTAGGGAACGTTGCGGTCGGCGTCGCCGTGGAAAAGCATCATCGGTGCAGGATCGCGGTCCCAGCGCAGCGTATCCCGGCGATCGCAAACAGCCCCCGCGAAGGCGATGACCCCGGCGTAGCCGAAGTCCCGACCGAACTTGCCGCGGGTCAGCGGATGACCGTTGCACAGTCCGTATTCGCCCATCAGGACCGTGATGGCCCCGGCGCTCGATCCGCACGTTACGATTCGGGTGGGATCGACATCGGACATGCGTTCGCAGACATAGGCCGTAGCGTCGTAGAGGTCCTCCATCGCCATCGAGAGCGTCGAATCCAGCGCCTGCGCGAAATGAGCCTCATCGAGCAGGCCGGCCGCTTTCGCCCGCTTCATCCCCAGCCGGTAGTCGATCGAAACGACGACGAAACCCTTGCGGGCGTAGTAGTCGAAGAAGGGCCGGAAACGGCGGTTATCCCGCGTTCCGGTCATAAAACCGCCGCCGAAGAGAAACATCAGGCAGGGTCTTTTCCGACTGTCGGGCGTGAGGGCGGCATAGCGGTCCAGCCTCAGCGTATCCGACTCGCGGACGGCATAGGCGAAAGTCTCCTTTCGGATCTCCTGTGCGCCGGCCGTCGTCGCAATCCATAGCGCGGCAAGTAAAATCAACCGTTTCATGCTACATCATTTCGTCGTAGGCGTACTGCACGGCGCGGTTCAGAATGGCGATGAACGGCTGCGTACGGCGGAACTCCTCGACGGTGCGCTCCAGCAGGTCCGGAGCGAGCAGGTACTCTTCGGTGATCGGCCGTTCGAGGTAAAAATCCTTCAATTTCAACATCTCGGCGTATTCGCTGTCGGCGGGAAATCCTGTCGGTATGCGTTTGAGCTTGTTGCCTTCGTAGAGCCGGAATCCCCGGGCCTTGCCGACGGCCGCCTCGATCTCCGCACCGTTATCGAGAATCTCCTCCCGCACCGATCGCAGCACCGTCGGTTCGGGGCAGTAAAGACCCGCCGAAAGCAGGTTGCACCCCACCAGCGAATCGGCGCAGGGCTCGATGTGGAAATAGTATCCCGCGAAGCCCGATTTCTTGCCCTTCGGGGCGATGTAGGCTCCGATATGGGTCTTGTAGGGCGACTTGTCGTTCGAAAAGCGCGTGTCGCGGGCGATCCGGTAGGTGCAGTCCTGCGGACGCAGGCCCCGCACCGTAGGATCGAACGACGAGATGCCCTCGATCAACTGTCCGGTGAAATCCGCGAACCGCCCTTTCACCCGGGTCCATTCGGCGCGGTGGGCGTCGAACCACTCCCGGGTATTGTCGTCGTGCAGGCGGCGGAAGAAGTCGATAACCTCTTTCATCTTACCACGCGAAAAGCGGATAGTCGGCCATCAGGGCGTTCACATCCTTGCGGACGGCGGCGATATTCGCCTCGTTCTCCGGATCGTGCAGCACGCGGTCGATCAGCTCGACGATGTAATCCATCTTGTCCTCCTTCAGACCGCGGGTCGTAATGGCCGGGGTGCCGAAGCGCAGACCCGAGGTCTGGAACGGCGAGCGGCTGTCGAACGGCACCATGTTCTTGTTGGTGGTGATGTCGGCGGCCACGAGGCATTTCTCGGCCAGCTTGCCCGTCAGTTCGGGGAATTTCGTCCGCAGATCGACCAGCATCAGGTGGTTGTCCGTACCGCCCGATACGATCTTGTAACCGCGCTTCACGAAAGCGGCGGCCATCGCGGCGGCGTTCTTCTGCACCTGAGTCTGATACTCCTTGTAGGCAGGCTCCAGCGCCTCGCCGAAAGCCACGGCCTTGGCGGCGATGACGTGCTCCAGCGGACCGCCCTGGATGCCCGGGAATACGGCTGAATTGAGGATCTGCGACATCATCTTCACGGCGCCCTTCGGCGTGGTCTGCCCCCAGGGATTCTCGAAATCCTTGCCCATCAGGATAATGCCGCCGCGGGGTCCGCGCAGGGTCTTGTGGGTCGTCGAGGTGACGATATGGGCGTATTTCACGGGGTTGTCCAGCAGCCCGGCGGCGATCAGTCCGGCCGTGTGGGCCATGTCCACCATCAGCAGGGCCCCCACCTTGTCGGCGATCTCGCGCATGCGCTTGTAGTCCCATTCGCGCGAATAGGCCGAGGCGCCGCCGACGATCAGTTTGGGCTTGCACTCCAGGGCTTTACGCTCCATGGCGTCGTAGTCGATCGTGCCGGTCTTCTCGTCGAGCTGGTAGCCTACTGCCCGGAAGTATTTGCCCGACATGTTGACCGGCGAACCGTGCGAGAGGTGCCCTCCGTGTGCGAGGTCCAGCCCCATGAAAGTGTCGCCCGGCTGCATGCAGGCGAAGAAAACGGCCATGTTGGCCTGCGCGCCCGAGTGGGGCTGCACGTTGGCGTATTCCGCGCCGTAGAGCTTGCAGATGCGCTCGATGGCCAGCGACTCGACCTTGTCCACGACCTCGCAGCCTCCGTAGTAGCGGGCGCCGGGATAGCCTTCGGCGTATTTGTTGGTCAAAACCGAGCCCATGGCCTCCATCACCTGGTCGCTGACGAAGTTCTCCGAGGCGATCAGCTCGATGCCGTGCATCTGGCGGCTGCGCTCGGCGGCAATCAAATCGAAAATCTGGGAATCTCTTTTCATATTTTAAATTGGATTTTATGAAATGCTGTTTACAGTTGGTAAATATAGGGATATTTACTGAAATTTAATCCTATCATATATAAATATAATTATTTTCCGAGTGACCGAGCACTATTTCCGACAGGCGTGGCTGAATAGCGTTTATAAAAAGCAAACATTACTCTGCATTCTAAATCTTTAGCATCTTGTACTCCACGACATTTGTAAAAAAAGGTATGGGCACCATGTTTATCCATATAGTGATAACGTTCACAGCACTAATATTCTTGACAATCCCTCTTTAAACTTTTTAAGTGTCTTTGATATTCTTTTAGCCTTCGTTTCAAATTGTCAGATTTCCCTATATAGATTATTCGAGATGTTCCTTCGGGATAAATGAAACGTGTTTTAAACGATGTTATAATATATACACCTGCACAATCCGGAATATTGGATAAATCATCTTTCTTTAAATCACATATTTCTTGACTATCACAACCTTGTTGTGGTCTAAAATTTTTAATAAAAAATAAATCTTGTTTTCTCATTGGAATCTTGTTTTTTACTATTGCGTAAAGATATGTTTTTCTTAAAAAAATTCTATATAGGAATATTATTTTTTATCTTTGTGCCGCAAAATTGGCAGATATTACCTTAAAAAGTATAACATTATGAAATTACTGGATGGAAAAGTGGCCGTTGTGACCGGCGCCGCACGCGGCATCGGCAAGGCCATCGCACTCGAATTCGCCAAAGAGGGTGCTGACGTGGCGTTCACTGACCTCGTGATCGACGAGAACGGCAAGGCCACCGAGGCCGAGATCGCCGCACTGGGCGTAAAGGCCAAGGGATACGCCTCGAACGCCGCGAATTTCGAAGAGACGCATCAGGTCATCGACCAGATCGTGAAGGATTTCGGACGCATCGACATCCTCGTCAACAACGCCGGAATCACGAAAGACGGCCTGATGATGCGCATGTCCGAGGCTCAGTGGGATGCCGTGCTGACCGTGAACCTCAAATCGGCGTTCAACTTCATCCACGCCGTAACGCCCGTCATGGCGCGGCAGAAAGGCGGCTCGATCATCAACATGTCGTCGGTGGTGGGTGTCAGCGGCAACGCCGGACAGTGCAACTACTCGGCGTCGAAGGCCGGCATGATCGGATTGGCTAAATCCATTGCGAAGGAGATGGGCCCGCGAGGTATCCGTGCCAACGCCATCGCCCCCGGTTTCATCATGACCGAAATGACCGCCAAGTTGCCCGACGAGGTGAAAGAGGGCTGGTACAAGCAGATTCCGCTGCGCCGCGGCGGCACGCCCGAGGACGTTGCCAAGGTGGCGTTGTTCCTTGCTTCGGATCTTTCGTCGTATGTCAGCGGTCAGGTCATCCACTGCTGCGGCGCGATGAACTGCTAAGAAGCTGAGAGAAGCGAAAAGAGAGGATGCCGCAAGGCATCTTCTGAAAACAAAAGTGTCCGTTCAAGTAAACTTGTCGGGCACTTTTGTTTATTCCGCAGGAAGCCTTCTTTTCGTGTCCGAAGCGCCGCCGACAGTCACGGCACGAAAACGGAGCGTGTGCCGTAATTGTCGCAACTTGCATTTTTTTGTTATCTTTGACGCCGTAACGACGCTTTTTGCAGTTGGATGGTTCTGTCGGACCGGATGCAATTCAGTTTTGCATTTTACTATATTTGTAATTATGAAACGACTCGTAACCTTGATCGCGGCCCTGGCCGTATTCCAGACATACGCCCAAAGAATTGAGGCGACGCTCCCCAGCCCCGACGCCAAGGCGATCGGCATGGGCGGCTTGATGATGACCACCCTTTCGGGCTCGCACGCCATCTACAACAACTCGGCGATGGCGGTTTTTTCGCGCATGCCGTCGCAGATTTCGTCGTCCTACTACGGGCAGGAAGATATAGACTATTACGCCGTGTCGGGCTTCTGCCGCTTCGACAACGTCAACCTCGCGCAGATCGGCTGGCGCCAGTATCTCCGCGAACACGGCAACAACGACATGGCCGTCGATCTGGGCTATTCGCGCCGCATGGGCGACAACTGGGCTCTGGGCATCGTGGCGCGTTACATGCACCTGAAACGCCCGGAGATTTCGGCCGACGCCCTGGCCGTGGATCTCAGCGCCGCCTACCAGCTGCCGCTGGAGAACGTCGGCAGCTACTCGACGCTGCGCGCAGGTGCCAAGCTGGGCAATCTGGGCGGATACGTCCACGATACGGACTACACGCTGCCGATGGATTTCACCGTCGGGGCGGCCCTCGATACGTTCCTCACCGATGCGCACGAAATCACCGTCGGCACCGACCTGGGATACTATTTCTCGCCGTCGTCGGTCCGCGGATTCCAAATGTCGGTGGGTGCCGAATACAACCTGATGCAACTGGTCCAACTGCGCACGGGTTACCACTACGGCGAGCGGCGCGACTACTATCCGAGCTACTGGACCGTCGGCGCAGGCGTGCGCATCCTCCACTTGCGGCTGGACTTCGCCTATCTCTTCGCCAAGAAGCACACGCTCCTGCGCAATACGTACAGCATCAGTTTCGGACTGGATTTCTAAGATATTCCAGAATCCCTTCGCAGCCGTCCTCCAGCATGTCGAGCACCAGCTCGAAACCCTCGTGTCCCTCGTAATAGGGGTCGGGAACATAGGTGCGGTCGGGATGGCGGCGGCAGAACTCCGTCATGCGGAATATCTTGCGGGCGGCCTCGGGGGAGGGCGCCATGCGATACAGCGTTTCGTAATTCATGTCGTCCATCCCGACGATCATGTCGAAGCGGTCGAAATCCGCTTCGCTCACCTGCCGTGCACGGTGCGTCAGCGCATAGCCGCGGCGTGAAGCCGCGCTCCGCATGCGCGGATCGGGCAGTTCGCCCCGGTGGCCTCCGTAGGTGCCCGCCGAGTCGATCGTGAAACGGTCGGCGACTCCCCGCCTCTCCACGAGGTCGTGCATGATGCCGTCGGCGGCCGGAGAGCGGCAGATATTGCCCAAACAGACGAATAAGATTCTTGTTTTCGGTTCCATGCCGTAAAGATAGCGAATTTTTCGGAACGCGAATTGCAGGACCCGGGGATATGGAGAAGAAAATGACAGAACGGATCGGAGAATACCGACGCATGGACTGGGCCGTGTTCTACATGCGGTTGTTCACGGGCGCCATGATGCTGTTTCACAACATCGGCAAAATACAGAACTACAACGAAATAATCGGATCATATCCGGCATTGCTTCACATCGAGCCCGCCGCCGTGTTCGTCATCGTGACGGTCGTCGAAGTGCTGCTGGCCGTGCTTATCATCATGGGGCTGTGGGTGCGTCCTGCGGCATTCCTGATGGCGGTGGGCATTCTTCTGATGTTCGTCTGGGGCGGATTCGGAGCCGGGGAACAGGAGTTCGTATGGCTCGGCGTCTATGTCTTCCTGATCATCTCGGGAGGCGGATTTTACGGATTCGACACTGCCATAGCCGCTGCCGGTAGAAAAAAGTGACCAATCGGACAATAAATAGGAGTGCCGACATTCCCGATGTTCGGAGAAATGTCGTATCTTTGACACGATTTGTTTTCGTTAGAAACCGCAAAAACAGAACGTAATGAAGATGAAAGTGATCGTGATGCTGGCGGCTTTCGCGCTGACCGCATCGGCCGCCGCGGCGCAGGAACTGCCCCGCAAGGTGCAGAACGTCGAGGTGCTCGACCTGGACGGAAAACCGGCCAAACTGCCCCATTTCGGCGAAAAGAACCTGATGATATTCTACGTGGACCCCGACCGCCACAAACAGAACGAGGATTTCACCATCGAACTGGAAAAGAACGGACGCGCATCGGGCGAAAACATCTACGGCTTCGGGGTGATGAACCTCAAGGACGCCCCGATGGTACCCAACGGCATGGCCCGCAGCATGGCCAAGAAACGCACGGCCTCGAACGGCGCCACGGTGCTGGCCGATCAGGACCGCATCCTGAGCAAGGCTTGGGGACTGGGCGACTGCAACAACCAGTTCGTGCTGATGATCGTATCGAAGGAGGGCGAACTGGTGTTCGTGCGCAAGGGCATCCTCTCCGACGCGGACAAGGAGGCTTTCTACCAGACCGTCGAGAAGTACAAATAGATCTCGATGGTGCGCAGAATCGTTGTCCTGATCCTCGTGCTCTCAGGTTCGCTCCTCACGGGGCGGGCCCAGGAGAGCACCCGTGTTGCAGACGGCGACACGCTGCACTACACCTACACCCCGCTGCCGCAGGAGGCTCCCCGAAAGAAACCTTTCCTGCGCCGCGTAGTCGATTACTTCGGAGAATCGACCACGGACAAGACCTTCGAAAAGAAGATCGACTTCACCTTCGCCGGAGGCCTCAGCTATTCGAAGAACACGAGCTTCGGCATCGGCCTGCTGGCGGCGGGACTGTTCCGCCTCGACCGTACGGATTCGATCACGGCGCCGTCGGACATTTCGATCTTCGCCAACGTTTCGGTGTCGGGGTTCTATGCGCTGGGCGTGACGGGAAACACCATTTTCTCGCACAACAAACGCCGTCTGAATTATACGGTGATGTTCGCCTCGGCGCCCCGCAGTTTCTGGGGCATCGGCTATGATGCGGGGCGCCACAATCCCGAAAGCACCTATTCCGAAAAACGCTATCTGGTCGAAGGGCGCTATCTGCACGAGTTCCTGCCCCATACCTATGTCGGCGGACTGGTGAGTTTCGAACACACGCGGGGTCTGAAATTCTCCAAGCAGGAGTATCTGCACGGAGAAAAGCTGCACTATACGGCGACGGGCATCGGAGCGATCCTCGAATACGATTCGCGCGACTTCATTCCCAATCCGTTCCGGGGTCTCTACGTGAGTTTTCAGGAGACGCTTTTCCCGAAGGGGCTCGGAAACTGCGGCAAAACGCTGTGGCGCACGACTTTCACGGCCGATGCCTACCAGCGGGTGTGGAAAGACGGCATCCTCGCCGCCGACCTCTACGCGGTGTTCAACACCGACGGCACGCCGTGGCCGATGCTCGCCCGGCTGGGCGGCAGCCAGCGGATGCGCGGCTATTACCAGGGCCGCTATACGGACAATGACATGATCACCTTGCAGATCGAACTGCGCCAGCGGATCTGGCGGCGGATCGGATGCGCGGTCTGGGGCGGTGCGGGCAACGTGTTTCCGTCGCTCGGCGAGTTCGACTGGTCGCAGACGCTCCCCAACTACGGAATCGGCTTCCGGTGGGAGCTCAAAAAAAGAGTTAACGTTCGCCTCGATTACGGATTCGGCAAGAAGACAAGCGGATTCCTGCTGAGCATCAACGAGGCTTTTTAGAGCTATTTGGCTTATGAGTGCTGATACGAACCGGAAAAACAGACGGCAAACGGTCAAGACCCGCAGCCGCTTCACGACGCTGCTGACCGTCTATTTCTTCGTGGCGCTGATCATTCCCAACTGCGTGCTGGCCAACACCGAACCTTATTCGGTGTGGACCGTCGAGGCGCTGATCCTCATGCCGCTGGGATTCTACATGATGTGGAGCGTGGCCCTGCGCCGTTCGGGCGTGATGATTTGGCTGGCGTTCCCGTTCATCTTCTTCTGCGCCTTCCAGATCGTGCTGTTATACCTCTTCGGCAACTCGATCATCGCCACCGACATGTTCACCAACCTCCTGACGACCAATCCGGGCGAGGCGGGCGAACTGCTGGGCAACATCTACCCTTCGGTGGTGCTGGTATGCGTCATCTACTTGCCGCTGCTGTGGCTCGCGGCGCGCGAGATCGGCCACAAACGCTACATCACGCGCACGGCGCGCATGAATATCGGACTGACCGGTGCGGCGCTCTTCGCGCTGGGACTGCTGGCCCTGTGGCCCGCCTACCACGTGAGCGAGGACCGGCACGTGCTGCGTGACGAAATCTTCCCCCTGAACGTTCTCTACAACCTCGGACTGAGCGGCTCGGAATTCCGCAAGTCGTTCAACTACGAAAAGACCTCCGCCGGATTCAGCTACGAAGCCGAGCGCACGGCCGAAGTCCCCGGACGCGAGGTCTATGTATATATTATAGGTGAAGCCTCGCGGGCCATGAACTGGCAGCTCTACGGCTACGGGCGCGAGACCAATCCCCTGCTGTCGCAGGAAGAGGGGCTGGTGGTGTTCCGCGACGTGCTGACCCAGAGCAACACCACGCACAAGAGCGTGCCGCTGATCCTTTCGTCGGTGGCCACCGACGAACACGACGAACTGTACCGCCGCAAGGGACTTCCGGCGCTGTTCAACGAGGCGGGCTTCGACACGTGGTTCATCTCCAACCAGTCGCGGCAGGGCGCCATGATCGACCACCTGGCCCACGACGCCAAGCACCTGATTTACATCCGTTCGCCGCGCCACGACACGCAGCTGCTCGACGAGATGCGCAAGGCAATCGAAAAAAGCACCTCCCGGAAACTTTTCTTCATCCTCCACTGCTACGGGTCGCATTTCAGCTATCACCAGCGTTACCCGCGGGAGTTCGCATATTTCCAGCCCGACAACGACGTGGCGATCGCCAAACAGCACCGGCCGATGCTGGTCAATGCCTATGACAATTCGGTCCGCTATACGGATTACGTGCTGTCGGGGATCATCGACTACCTCGGGTCGCTCGAAAACACCTCCTCGGCGCTGCTCTACTGCGCCGACCACGGCGAAGACCTGATCGACGACCACCGGGAGCGCTTCCTTCACGCCTCGCCCACCACTACGGCCTATCAGCTTTACGTGGCGTCGCTGGCGTGGTTCTCGGAGAGCTACCGGGAACGCTTCCCCGAAAAGGTCGCCGCCGCCGAGGCCAATGCGACGGCTCCGGCCACGACGCACGCATTGTTTCACACCATGGCCGACATGGCTTCGATCCGGGGGCGGTTCCTCACGACGAAGGTGTCGCTCGTGAGTCCCGATTTCGACCGCACGGCCCCGCGCCGCTATCTGAACGACCACAACGAAGCGGTACCCTACCGCAAGACGGGACTCCGGCCCGAAGATATGGAGGTGTTCCGGCGTTACGGAATCGAACTGAACTGAAAACAATAAAGGCTGTCCGCAAGGACAGCCTTTATTGCGAAATTCGGGTTCGAATTATTTCGCAGCCTCTACGGAAACCTTGCGGAACTCCTTCATCAGCTTCGAAAGCTCCAGGGCCGATTTGCGTGCGCGGGTGCCGGCAGCCTTGTTGTTCTTCTCGACCTGAGCAGCTGCGTTGGCTGCAAATACCTCGAACTCTGCGTTGATTTTTGCTACTAATTCTTTCATGGTTTTATTTGTTAATTGGGTTTGTTATCAACGCAAAGATATAAAAATATTCTAAACTCCATCTCCCGGGACACGAAAAAACAGCGTTTTTTCATTAAAAAAGTCCGTTTTACGGGGATGGCGGTACGTTTTTTGCCCTCGTCCGGGGGTAAAACATCCCCTTCTATGGATAAATTCTACCTTACAGCCGGCCTCTTTGCAGCGCTCCTCGCGGGCTGCGGAAAACATGCTTCCCGGCAGGAGATGCCTCCCCTGCGGGTCGAGGTGGCCGAGGCCGTCGTGGACTCCGTTCCCAACCGGATGAGTTTCATCGGCTACCTTGCGAGCAATTTCGACGCCGTGATCCAGCCGCGCGTGAACGGCTACCTGTCGTCGAAGCGTTACAGCAACGGCATGCCCGTCAAACGGGGGCAGCTGCTGTTCACCATCGACCCCGACCAGCTTTCGACCTCGATGCTGGCGGCCGAAGCCCAGCTGGAATCGGCCCGGGCACAGGCCATCGAAGCGCGCAACAACTACGACCGTGCGGTGCCGCTGGCAAAGATCAATGCCATCAGTCAGGCGCAGCTGGACCAGTACACCGCGCAGTGGAAGGCCGCCGAAGCCTCGGTACGCGCCGCCGAGCAGACGCTCAGCAGCGCCCGGATGAACGTCGGCTATGCCGAACTGCGCTCCCCGATCGACGGCATCGTCGAACACACGGCGGCACACGTGGGCGACTACGTGGGTCCCGGCACGCAGTTCAGCGTGCTGACGACCGTGTCGAACATCGACACGGTGACCGTGGACGTGGCGATCCCGATGTCGCAATACCTGCGCTATGCCGGCAACCGGACCTCGATCTATGACAACGAGGGGCTGCTCTCGGACATCCGCCTCGTGCTGGCCGACGGCACGCAGTATCCCCACGAGGGACGCTACGATTATACGCGCAAGGACGTGTCGAGCACCACGGGGACGCTGGTGCTGGTGGTGATGTTCCCCAATCCCGACGAGGCGCTGAAGCCCGGGCAGTTCGCCCGCGTGGAGGCCAACGTGGGCCCCGTGCGGCCGCGTGTCGTCGTACCCCAGCAGGGCGTGAGCCAGGCCCAGGACCTCAGCTCGGTGTGGGTAGTCGCGGCCGACAGCACGGCGCACTACCGCCGCGTCATCCCGGGCGACACCTATGGCGCGTTATGGTGCATCGACGAGGGGCTGGAACCGGGCGAACGGATCGTGGTCGCCGGGCAGCAGAAGCTGCGCAACGGCGCGAAAGTGATTCCCGAAAAGAGATAGCCCTATGGAGAAATTTTTCATCTCGCGTCCGATCTTCGCCATCTCGCTGGCCATCGTCATCGTGCTCGTGGGGCTGATCTCGATCACGCAGTTGCCGATCGAACAGTATCCCGACATCACGCCCCCGGTCGTGGAGGTCTCGGCGACCTACGACGGCGCCGATGCCGAGACGGTGAACAACGCCGTGGCGACGCCCGTGGCCCAGGCCGTGATGGGCGTCAGCGACATGCTCTACATGCAGGCCACCTCGGCCAACGACGGGTCGATGACCTTGCAGGTCACGTTCGACATCGGCTCCGATCCCGATCTGGACGCCATCTTCACTCAGAACAACGTCTCGTCGGCCACGGCCGAACTCCCGGCGACGGTCACCCGGCAGGGCGTCACCACGCGCAAGACCATGACGGGATTCCTGATGGTCTACTCGCTCCACAGCGACGGTCGCTACGACGGGGAGTTCCTCTCGAACTACGCCTACATCAACCTGCAAAACGAACTGCTGAAGATCGACGGTGTGGGCAAGGTCTCGATCATGGGCGCCGGAGAGTACGCCATGCGTATCTGGCTGCGGCCCGACGTGCTGAAATACTACGGCATCGCCGTGGACGAGGTGACGGCGGCCATCGAACAGCAGGGAGGCATCTACCCCGCCGGGCAGTTCGGGGCCGAACCGGTTCCCTACGGCGTGGCCTACACCTATACGGTGACCATGCCGCCGCAGATCTCCACCGCCGAAGAGTTCGCCGACATCGTCGTGCGCACGACCTCCTCGGGCGAGCAGATCCGTCTGGGCGACATCGCCGAGGTGTCGCTCGGAAGCCAGACCTACGGCGTCAGTTCGTCCTACGAGAGCGATCCGACGGCCATGATCGTCATCTACCAGCAGCCGGGCAGCAACGCCGTGGCCGTCGGCGGCAAGATCAAAGCCGCGATGGAACGGCTCGCGGAGCGTTTTCCCGACGGCATCGAAGCCGCCACGATCGTCGATACCACGACGAGCATCGACGCCGGCGTGAGGGACATCTTCCGCACGCTCATCATCGCGCTCCTGCTCGTCATCTTCATCATCTATCTCTTCTTGCAGGACTGGCGGGCGACCGTGATTCCGCTGGTGGCGATACCCGTGTCGCTCGTCGGCGCCTTCGCGCTGTTTCCCCTGCTCGGATTCTCGATCAACATCATCTCGCTGCTGGGGCTCGTGCTGGCCATCGGACTGGTCGTGGACGACGCCATCGTGGTCGTCGAGGCTGCGCAGGTGAATATCGAACGGGGCATGAAACCCCGTGCGGCGGCGCTGGAAGCCATGCGCAACGTGGCTTCGCCGATCGTCGCCACGACCGTCGTGCTGCTGGCCGTCTTCGTCCCCGTGTCGTTCACAGGCGGCATCACGGGACGGCTGTTCCAGCAATTCTCCGTGACGATCGCCGTGTCGGTGGTCATCTCGGCGTTCAACGCCCTGACCCTTTCTCCGGCGCTCTGCGCCCTGCTCCTCCGCCACCGGGAACCGTCGCAGAAAGGCTTCTTCGCGGCTTTCAACCGCTGGTTCGCCCGGCAGATGGACCGCTATACGGCCTTCACTCCGACGCTGATGCGCCACGTCGCCCGCACGGGGCTGTTCGTGGCCGTGGTCCTGGGGGCGATCTTCGTGGTGTGGCGCAAACTGCCCGCGGGATTCCTCCCCGAAGAGGATCAGGGTTATGTGATGGTGATGGTCTCGACGCCCGAAGCCTCGTCGCTGCAAGTGACCCGAAAGGCCATGACCGACGCCGATGCCGTGATCCGCACGCTTCCCGAGGTCGCCTCCACGTCGTTCGCCGCAGGGTTCAACATGATGGCCGGCATCGCCTCGACCTCGAGCGGCATCATCTTCGTCAAACTCGTCGATTACTCCGACCGCAAGCTCTCGGCCATGCAGATCGCACAAAAACTCACCGACGAACTTTACGTGGCGGTCGCCGGGGCCGAATGCTATGCCTTCATTCCGCCCTCGATTCCGGGGCTGGGCGTCACGTCGGGCGTTTCGGTCGAGGTGCAGGACCTCGAAGGGCGCGGCACGGCCTACCTGCTGGAAAACGCCGAACGGCTGATGGACTCGCTGCGCAAAAGCCCCTCCGTCGCCTCGGTCACCACGCAGTTCGACGCCGGGGTGCCCCAGCGGCGGCTGCGCATCGACAAACAGCAGGCGCTGGCCGCGGGCGTGGACCTCGGAACGTTGTACGGCGAGCTGACCACCCTCTTGGGCGGCACCTACATCAACAATTTCACGCGCTTCGGCAAGCTCTATCAGACCTACGTGCAGGCCGCGCCCGACTACCGCCTCGACCGGCGTTCGCTGGACAGCTACTATGTCACCTCGGCATCGGGCGAAAGCGTCCCCGTGGCGTCACTCGTCGAGGTGGCCGACACCGTGGGCGTGGAGTACGTCTCGCAGTTCAACCTCTACCGCTCCGTATCGCTCACCGTCACCCCCGCCGCACGGGCTTCGACGACGACCGTCATGCAGGAGATCACGGCGACGGCCGCTGCCGTGCTGCCCGACGACATCGGCACGGCATGGAGCGGTACCTCGTATCAGGAGGCCAACGCCTCGAAGACCGGCGGACTGGTCTATGCACTGGCGCTCGTGTTCGTGTTCCTCGCGCTGGCGGCCCTGTACGAATCGTGGGGACTGCCGCTGGCGATTCTGATGAGCGTTCCGGTGGCGGTGCTCGGCGCCGTGCTGTTCGTCGGCGGCACGCACCTGATGAATGCGCTCTATGTCAACGACATCTACATGCAAATTTCGCTCGTCATGCTGATCGGACTGGCGGCCAAGAACGCCATTCTGGTCGTCGAATACGCCGACCGGCTGTTCCGCGAGCAGGGCGCGTCGCTGATGGATGCGGCCATCGGGGCCGCGAAACTCCGCGTGAGGCCGATCATCATGACCGCCTTCGCCTTCATCCTGGGCGTCATGCCGCTCGTCTTCGCCAGCGGCGTCTACGCCACAGCCCGCAACATCATGGGCGTGGCCCTCGTGGGCGGCATGCTGTTCGCCACCCTGCTGGGCATCTTCGTCTACCCTGCGCTCTACTATTTCGTCGGAAAGATCGGCCGCTTCGAACAGCGCCGCGAACGTCAAAAAACGGAGGAAGCATAATGAAAACGAAACTTACGATCACCGCCGCCGTCGTGATGCTGGCCGCCTGCACCCCGAAATTCTATCCGCCGCAGGTCGCCACGCCCGAGAACTATCTCTACGGCGAGGGGTTCTCGCAGGACACGACGGGCGTGGGCGAACGCTGGTGGGAACTCTTCGGCGACACGACGCTCAACGCCTTCGTCGAACGGGCGCTGGCCAACAACCGCGACGTGGCCGCGGCCGCCGCACGGGTCGAAGAGGCCCGGGCCAACCTCCGGACCGTGCGGGCGCAATACCTGCCGCAGATCGGCATCGGGGCCTCGGCCGAGGGCGAATACACCCCCGAAACCAAGATCGTGCAGTCGTATGCCGTCGAGCCGACCCTCTCGTGGGAGCTGTCGCTTTTCGGAGCCCTGCGCAACGCCAAACGCGTCGCAAAGGCCGAGATCGCCTCGACCGAATGGGCGCTGGCGGGCGTCCGCCTTTCGCTGGCCGCCGAGGTCGCCACGACCTATTTCACGCTGCTGGAGTACGAGCGCGACCTTTCGATCGCCCGTCAGACCCTCCGGCTGCGACGCGAATCGGCCGCGCTGATCGACTCGATGTTCCGCTACGGCATGTCCGACGGCGTGGCGCTGGAGCAGGCCCGGAGTCTGGTCTACACCGCCGAGGCCGACATTCCGCAATACAGCCGCGCCGTAGAGCAGACGTGGCTTTCGATGGGCATACTGCTGGGTGAAACGCCCTCGCAGGTGCAGCTCTCCGGAGCGGGCCAGCGCCTGCTGACCGACGACCTGCCTGCGGAGATTCCCGTGGGTCTGCCGTCGGAGCTTCTGAAACGGCGTCCCGACATCCGCGAAGCGCATTTCAACATGCTGCGAGCCGCTGCGCAGGCCGGTCAGGCGCGGAGCGCCCGCTTCCCGTCCATCTCGCTGACGGCCAAAGGCGGAGTGGCATCCAGCTCGATCAAAGGTTTAACAGCTGCGAATCCCTGGGCATGGGATGCGCTGGGGTCCGTGGCCGAACCGATCTTCGGATTCGGAAAGCTCCGCAATGCCGAACGGGCCGCGATGGCGGCCTATACGCAGTCGGCGAAGAGTTACGAGCAGACCGTGCTGACGGCCTTCGCCGATGTCGAAAAGGCGCTGGTGGCCATCACGACCTACCGCGACCAGACCGGGCGCACGGGCGAACTGCTGCTCTCGAACGACCGTGTCGCCACGATGACCCGCGCACTCTACCGCAGCGGACTGTCGGACTACCTCGATGTGATCGACGCCGAGCGCAGTCTCTACCAGACGCAAATGGAGCTGGTGAACCTCGTGGCGCAGCAGTATATCAACTACGTCACGCTCTGCAAGGCGCTGGGCGGCGGCTGGAACGACACAATTGAGAATCAGGAATGAAAATTTTACGTTGACAGTATGTTGTCAGAATAGTGGAACTATACCTATTTGTAGGGATTGTGTATTTTGCGGTAAAATAGTATCTTTGGGACGCAAAATAGAAGAAAATGCGTCTATCCGAACTTAAAACCGGCGAATCGGGGACGATCGTCAAGGTGATGGGCCACGGAGGCTTCCGCCGCCGCATCATGGAGATGGGATTCGTCCGCGGACAGCAGGTCGAAGTGCTTCTGAATGCGCCCCTGAAAGACCCGATCGAATACAAGATCATGGGCTACGACATTTCGCTGCGCCGCAGCGAGGCCGACATGGTCGAGGTGCTCACCGACAGCGAGGCCACCGAATACCTCGAAGGCGGACATCGCCGCCATCATCACGAGCATCACCATCATCACGGCCCCGGCGGGGAACCGGAACGGAACGACGCATTCGGAGCTGCGGATTCCGGCGCAGAATGTTGCACGAGCATTGACGAAGTGGTGACACGCCGCACGCGAACTATCACGGTGGCGCTGGTAGGCAACCCCAACAGCGGCAAAACCTCGCTGTTCAACGCCATCTCGGGCGGTCACGAGCACGTGGGCAATTACAGCGGCGTGACCGTCGGGGCCAAGATCGGCAGCTGCGTCTACCGCGGCTACCGCTTCGAGGTCACCGACCTGCCCGGCACCTACGCCCTCTCGGCCTACACGCCCGAGGAGCGTTACGTGCGTCATCATCTGGCTGTGAGCATCCCCGATGTGGTGATAAACTCCGTGGTCGCCTCGAATCTGGAACGCAATCTTTACCTGACCACCGAACTGATCGACATAAACCCGCGTATGGTCGTGGCGCTCAACATGTACGACGAGCTGCAAGCCAGCGGAGCCACCCTCGACTACGAGAATCTGGGCCGCATGCTGGGCGTGCCGATGGTGCCCGTCGAGGCGCGCAACCACCGCGGCATCGACACCCTGCTGGACACCGTGATCGATGTCTACGAGAACCGCGACGAGCGCGTGCGCCATATCCATATCAACATGGGTCCCGTGATCGAAGAGGGGCTGCGCAGGCTTAACGGCGACATGAGCGACCACCGCGACGAACTGCCCAAGGCTTTCCCGCCCCGCTACTATGCGATGAAGATGCTCGAAGGCGATGCCGAGGCCGAAAAGAGTCTCCGCGAATGCAGGAGCTACCCCGAGTGGGCCGATATCCGCGACCGCGAGGCCAGGCGCATCACCGAAGCGCTGGGCGAGGATGTCGAAACGGCCTTCGCCAACCAGAAATACGGATTCATCCAGGGAGCCCTGAAGGAGACTTTCACCCCCGGGCGGCGCGAGGAGGTCACGACGACGGCCGTGATCGACACCTTCGTGACGCACAAGCTGTGGGGATTCCCTATCTTCTTCGCGCTGATGTGGTTCATGTTCTGGTGCACGTTCAGCCTCGGAGCCTATCCGCAGGAGTGGATCGACGCGCTGGTGGGATGGATCGGCGGCGGCGTGGACGCCCTGCTGCCCGCCGGACCGCTGCGCGACCTGCTGGTGGACGGCATCATCGGCGGCGTGGGCGCCGTCATCGTCTTCCTCCCGAACATCATGATTCTCTACCTCTTCATCTCGTTCATGGAGGATTCGGGTTATCTGGCCCGTGCGGCGTTCATCATGGACCGCGTGATGCACCGCATCGGCCTGCACGGAAAGTCGTTCATCCCGCTCATCATGGGATTCGGCTGCAACGTCCCCGCGATCATGGCGTCGCGGACCATCGAAAGCCGCAGCAGTCGCCTGATAACCATACTCATTACGCCGTTCATGTCATGCAGCGCTCGAATTCCGATCTACCTGTTGCTGACGGGGACGTTCTTTGCCGCGAACGCCGGGTCGGTGATGCTGGGGCTCTACGTGCTGGGCATCGTGTTGGCCGTCGTCACGGCGCGGCTGATGCGGCGGTTCCTCTTCCCGGTGGACGAAACGCCGTTCGTGATGGAACTTCCGCCCTACCGTCTCCCGACGTGGAAAACGACCCTCACGCACATGTGGGACAAGTGCGCGCAATACCTTAAAAAGATGGGCGGCATGATCCTGATCGCCTCGGTGATCGTCTGGTTTCTGAGCTACTACCCCCGCACGGACGAGACTGCCGGAACCGAGACCCACTACGCAAACTCCTATCTGGGACGTTTGGGCAAGGGGTGCGAACCGGTGTTCAGCCCGCTGGGATTCAACTGGAAGGCCAGCGTGGCGCTGTTGTCGGGACTTCCGGCCAAGGAGATCGTGGTCTCGACGCTGGGCGTGCTCTACTCCGAAGGCGCCGTGACGACGCCCGCTGAGGGAGAAATCATCGGCGGTGCGGACGGCACGACCGAGATCGTCGTCGCGGAATCCGCGGAGAAAGAGCCCTCCGAGCCCGCCGGGGACGAAGAGACGGCCTCGCTGTCGCAGCGGCTGCTGGCGAGCGGCGACTTCTCGACCGCTTCGGCGCTGGCGTTCCTCGTCTTCATCCTGCTCTACGTCCCCTGCATCGCCACGGTGGTCGCCATCGGTTCCGAAGCCGGATGGAAATGGGCCGCGGCGTCGGTCGTCTACAACACGACGATGGCCTGGCTCGTAGCATGGATCGTCTACCGCATCGTCCTGTTATTCTGAACGATGGACTGGCAGGATTATATCGTGGGGGCTATCGGGATCGCCGCGGTGGCGGCAGCGGCCCTGCGGCTGTGGAGGCTTGCGTGCGGGAAACGCCGGGGAGGCTGTGCGTCGTGCGCCTCGGAACAATGTCCGCTGAAAAAGCACAACCGAAAGAATTAAATCTTATCTTTGCGGCCGCAAACAAAAACGAACGTGGTCGGACTTTTCTACATCCTGCTTTTCTGGCTCATCGGCAATGCGCTGAGCCTCGTGACCGGAGGATATGTCTCGGGGAACATCATCGGCATGATCCTGCTCTTCGCAGCGCTGTGCATGCGCTGGGTGCGGGCCGAAACGGTGCGTCCCGCGGCGCGCTTCCTGCTGGGGGTCATGGCGCTGTTCTTCGTGCCCTACGGCGTGGGGCTGATGGACTCCTACCGCGTGATCCTCGAAAACCTCGGGGCCATCGTCGTCTCGGGAATCGTCTCCACGATCGTCGTGCTGCTCATCACGGGCAAGACCTTCCAGAGCCTGAACCGCCGCGCCCGTCTGCGGCACATCAAACACCTCCGCCACGATGCCTGACGCCTCTTTCCTCTCCTCGGACCTCTTTCTGCTGACCCTCACCGTGGGGCTTTATTGTCTGGGCGGCGCGATCTACCGCCGCACGCGGCTGCCGCTGCTGCACCCCGTGCTGCTGACTTTCGTCGCCGTGATCGTCTTTCTGCGCTGTGCAGGAATCGGCTACGCGCGCTATCAGGAGGCGACGGGCGTACTCAATTTCGCCCTCGGGATGTCGGTCGTGGCGCTGGGATACCTCCTCTACGAACAGCTGGAACGCCTGCGCGGGAGCCTGCTGCCCGTGGGCATCGCCACCTTCGTCGGATGCGTCGCAGGGGTGCTGAGCGTGGTTTACATCGCCATGATGTTCGGCACCGAACGCCAGATACTGACCTCCATAGCCCCCAAATCGGTCACGGTGCCGATCGCCGTGTCGGTCTCGGGACCGCTGGGCGGCAACGTGTCGGTGACATCGGTGGTGGTTTTCTGCGTGGGAATTTTCGGCAGCATCTTCGGCGAATGGATACTGCGCCGCTGCGGCGTCCGCGATCCCGAGGCGCGGGGATTCGCGCTCGGAGCCGCCGCACACGGCATCGGAACGGCCCGGGCCATCGAAATGGGGGCCGCCGAAGGGGCTCTGAGCGGCCTGGCGATGGCCCTGATGGGGCTTGCGACGGCGCTGCTGATGCCGCTGATGGAGAAGTATCTGTATTGAGGAAAATTCTTTTCCCGAAAAGTTTTTTATTTCTGCGATATGTAGTAATTTTGCGCCCGACTCGACAAAAGGCACAAAATTAGGTTAATATGGAGTGGTTGTATACCCTGTTTTTCGGCAACGGCATCGCCCATGCCGTACTTATTTTCGCGTTGGTAATCACCATCGGCATTCTGTTGGGAAAAGTCAAAATCGGAGGCATTTCGCTGGGTGTCACATGGATACTGTTCGTCGGCATCCTGTTCAGCCATTTCGGGATGACCGTCAACGGCGAAGTGAGGCATTTCGTGCAGGAATTCGGACTGATCCTTTTCGTCTTTTCGATCGGACTGCAAGTCGGCCCGGGATTCTTCGCGTCGTTCAAGCACGGCGGAATCACCCTCGTGGGATGCGCCACGGCGATCGTCCTGCTGGGCGTCGCAACGGCCTATGTCATCCACGTCGTGACCGGAACGCCCATTCCGACGATGGTCGGCATCCTCTCGGGCGCCGTGACCAACACCCCCGGACTGGGCGCCGCACAGCAGGCTTATGCCGACGCCTCGGGATTCAGCGATCCCAGCGTCGCGCTGGGCTACGCCGTGGCCTATCCGCTGGGCGTCGTGGGCATCATCTTCACGATGATCTTCATCCGCTATGCCCTGCGCGTGAAATTCGAAAAAGAGGACGAGGCGCTGGCCGCACTCTCCAAGGAGCAGAAATTCGCCGAGAAAGTCTCCGTGGAGTTCACCAACTCGATGCTCGACGGACGCACGGTGGGATATATGCGCGATCTGGTCAACCGTCAGTTCGTGATTTCACGCATCAGGCACACCGACGGGGAGATCACGATGGCCGACGCCGACAGCGTGCTCCGTCTGGGCGACAAGTTGTGGATCATCTGTCAGGCCGAGGATGTCGAAGCCGTCGTGGCTTTCTTCGGGCATCGCGTGGAGCTCACTGACGAGGACTGGGGCAACAACACGCCCAATGCCGAGCTGATCTCGCGGCGCATCCTGATCACCAAATCGTCGATCAACGGCAAGAAATTCTCCGATCTCCGCCTGCGGACCAAATACGGAATCACGATCACCCGCGTCAATCGCGCCGGTGTGGATCTGATCCCCTATCAGGGGCTCGAATTGCAGGTCGGCGACCGCGTGATGGTCGTGGGACCCGAGAAGGCCGTGACACAGGTGGCCGACGTGTTGGGCAACTCGCTCAAAAAGCTCAACCAGCCCAATCTGGTGACGATCTTCGTGGGCATCGCCCTCGGAGTGCTGCTGGGGTCGATTCCCCTGATGAACGTTCCGCAGCCCGTGAAACTGGGTCTGGCGGGCGGTCCGCTGATCGTGGCGATCCTGATCGGACGCTTCGGAACCCACTTCCACCTGGTGACCTATACCACTATGAGCGCCAACCTCATGCTGCGCGAAATCGGCATCGCGCTGTTCCTCGCAGCCGTGGGAATCGGCGCCGGGGACGGATTCATCGACGCCATTGCGGGAGGCGGTTACCGCTGGATCGGCTACGGCGTGATCATCACGGTCGTACCCCTGCTGATCGTCTCGCTCTTCGCGCGGCTGAAGCTGAAAATGAACTACTATACGCTCATGGGAATGATCGCCGGCGCGATGACCGATCCCCCGGCGCTGGCCTATGCCAACGCCACGGCCGGAAACGACATGCCCGCCGTGGGCTATTCAACGGTCTATCCCGTGGTGATGTTCCTGCGGGTCCTGACAGCGCAAATATTCATACTGTTCGCATTGTAACAAAAAGCGGCCCGGGCCGCTTTTTTTGTTCCTATAATTTTTTAATATTTCCATTATTTCCTATCTTTGTCCGGAAAGCATAATCCCAAACATAATTCAAGCTATGGCAAAAGCAGTCAACATCGCCCGTTCGCACCGGCTGGACGGCATCGGAGAGTACTATTTTTCGCGCCGTCTGCGCGAGATCGCCGAGATCGAAGCGGCAACGGGCCGCCAGATCGTAAAACTGGCCATGGGCAGCCCCGACCTGCCGCCCCACCACTCCGTGATCGACCGCCTTGCGAAAGAGGCGCAGCGTCCCGACGTGCACAAATACATGTCCTATCAGGGCGAACCCATCCTGCGAAAGGCTTTTGCCGACTGGTATAAGAAATGGTACCGCACGGAGCTCGATTTCAAATCGGAGGTGCTGCCCCTGATCGGTTCGAAGGAGGGTATCATGCATATCTGCATGACGTTCCTCAATAAGGGCGACAAGGTTCTCGTCCCGAACCCCGGCTACCCCACCTATTCGGCTGCCGTGCGTCTGGCAGGCGGCGAGATGCTGCCCTATGCGCTGAACAAGCAGACCAATTTCTATCCCGATTTCGACGCGATCGAAAAGGCCGGGCTCGACGGCGTGAAGATGATGCTCGTCAACTATCCCAACATGCCGACGGGACAGACGCCCTCGATGGAGCTGTTCCAGAAGATCGTCGATTTCGGCGCCAAGCACAATATCCTGATCGTGCACGACAATCCTTACAGCTTCATCCGCAACGCCGAACACCCGATCTCGATCATGGAGGCCGAGGGCGCGAAGGACGTGGCGCTGGAGATGAACTCGCTATCGAAAGGCCACTCGATGGCCGGCTGGCGCGTGGGCGTCGTGGTGGGCAAAAAGGAGTGGATCGACTCGATCCTGACCTTCAAGTCGAACATGGACTCGGGTATGTTCTACCCCATTCAGGCCGCTGCCGCCACGGCGCTGTCGCTGGGTGAGGAGTGGTTCAAGGAGCTGAACGACATCTACTACGGCCGCGAGAAGCAGGCATACGAACTGCTCGACGCGCTGGGATGCCGCTACCGCAAGGGTCAGGCCGGCCTGTTCGTGTGGGCCGAGCTGCCCGAGGGCTACGAGGGCGACAGCTTCGCATTCTCGGACGAGGTGATGGAGAAGACCGACGTGTTCCTGACCCCCGGCGGAATCTTCGGATCAGAGGGCAAGCACTACATCCGCATCACCCTCTGCTGCCCCGAAGAGCTGTTGAAAAAGGCCACTGACAAGATCAAGATCGCTTTCGGCAAGTAAACGCCGCGACATACGAGAACAGAGAGCCGCTCCTTTTCGGGGGCGGCTCTCTGTTTTGTTATGTTCGACGGCGGAAGCGCAGAACAGGCCGGATAGCGTTATCGCCTCTAAGCCCTGCCTTTTAGGCGGGGGCGGGTGAGCCACTCGCGGACGGGCAGGTCGTAGAGTTTCAGGCAGGCCCAGGCCAGTCCGACAGACATGATGAATACCGAGACGCTGACGAAGATATGCGTGCTGAGCGGCGCATCGGGATTGCCCGCAGCCCATGCCATCTGCATATAGACCAGCGGATAATGCGTGATATAAAGCGGATAGGATATTTCGCCGAGGAATTTGCAGACGGCGATGGATTTGGCATCCGTGACGCGGCTTCCGGCACCCATCGAGACGATCAGCGGGAAGACGAGCAGGATCACCAGCGCCTGATAGACGCCGTTGAACCACGGTGTCGAGGGATCGCCGACATGGGGCATGACCAGCGCCGCCGCAATGAGCAGCGAACACCACCAGAATCCGCCCCGCACCCGGATCAGCGCCCCGAGGCGCGAGAGCAGCAATCCCGCGAAGAAGGGGTACAGCAGGCGCGAGAAGCCGATGTAAATCTGCTCCGGAGTGACGCTCCATCCGCCGATGACGGTCCATGCCACGGAACGGTTGGCCGAAAGCAAACCGAAGAGATTGAGGTTCAGCGTGAGATCGAGGGTCAGCACCGCGGCTGCGGCCACGAAGAAGCCGAGCAGAAGCTTCGAAAAACGGCGGATGACGAGCGCATAGAGAATGTTGGCTATGTACTCGTAGAGCAGCGACCACGCGGGACCGTTCAACGGACTGGTTTCGCCCCACCCGCGGATGTCCCACGCCGGAGGCGCGGGGAGAATCGTGCAGGCGAGCAGGCAGATCAGCAGCACTTTCCACCACGCCACGTCGGCGATCATCGGAAACGCTGCGGCCTGGAAGTAGAAGAAGAGCGCCCCGATGACCGACCCCATGACGACCATCGGATGCAGGCGGATGAGCCGCCGTTTGAAAAAATCTTTGAGCGACATGCGGTTCCAGCGGTCGTCGTAGGCATAGCCGATGACGAAGCCCGAAAGCACGAAGAAGAAATCGACGGCCAGATAGCCGTGGTTGAGAATCTGGAAAGCCTGTCCCCCGGAGTAGGTCTCGAAGAGGTGGAAGGCCACCACGATCAGCGCCGCCACGCCGCGAAGTCCGTCGAGGATCTCGTAGCGAGGTTTGGAGGCCAGATAACCGGCAGAGGTTGCAGTCATAGGCTTACTCTTCGACGATTCGGATGGATAGAATCTTGTCGCCGGGACGGATGTCGTCGATCACGTCCAATCCTTCGACCACTTGTCCGAAGCAGGTGTGGCGGCCGTCGAGATGTCGGGTGTTCTCGCGGTTGTGGCAGATGAAGAACTGCGAACCTCCCGTGTCGCGCCCGGCGTGGGCCATCGAGAGCACACCGCGGTCGTGACGCTGGCGCGGAGCCGAAGTCTCGCACTTGATGGTGTAGCCCGGACCTCCCGTGCCGTCGCCCTTGGGGCATCCGCCCTGGATCACGAAGTCGGGAATCACGCGGTGGAACGTCAGTCCGTCGTAGAAATTGTGTTCGGCCAGCTCGACGAAATTGGCCACGGTTCCGGGAGTTTCGGCAGCGTAAAGCTCGGCTTTCATCACCCCTTTTTCGGTCGAAATGATTGCGTATTTTTTCATATCGTCGCTTGATTGATGTGTATCACTTTTTTTCGGTCCGCAGCAGGTGCTTCGACAGGAAGCGGCGGACGGGTTCGTCGTAAAGTTTCAGACACAGCCATGCCAGCAGAACCGAGCCCGCGACCAGCGCCGCAGCGCCGGGCAGGGACTCGGCGAAAGTCAGTTCTTCGTTCTTGACCCACGCATAATAAAGGTATATGAAGGGATAGTGGACCATATAGAGCGGATAGGAGATGTCGCCCAGGAATTTGCAAACCCGCGTGGTTATCCGGTCGGTGGTCCTGCCCGAAGCCGCCAGCCAGACGATCGCCGGAAAGAGGACGATGGCGCAGACGGCATCGTAAATTCCGTTCATCCACAGGTGCTCGCCGCCCCCGATGCGCGGCACGGAGGAGATAGCGACGATGGCGATGCCGCCGATCCAGAACGCACCTTTAACCTTTACGGGTCTGAATATCCGTGCCAGCAGCAGACCTGCCGGGAATGCGAACAACAGGCGCAGGGAACCGCCGAGGATGTTCTCCTCCGTCAGCGCAAACCCCACGCACAAATCGCCGAGCGGTCCCCAGACGGCGAATGCCGCCAGTCCGCAGGCGGTCAGCAGGACCAGAACGGCGAGCGCACGGGTCGGAAGCAGCCGGATGAAGAAGGCATAAAGGATGTTGCCGATGTATTCGAAGAACAGCGACCAGCTGGGGCCGTTCAGCGGGTACATCTCCCCCACGCCCCGGATTTCGGTCCCGGGGGTCGCCGGAATCAGCAGAGCGTTCATCAGCGTGGCGAGGAGCAGCGCCCCGACCGACACCGTAGATACGTCCCAGACGGAGCATCCCTGGAAATAGAACATCACGGCGCCGATCAGGGCTCCGATGACGACCATCGGGTGCAGGCGGATGAAACGCCGTTTGAGGAACTCCCCGACCGTCATCTTCGTCCAACGGTCGTCGTAGGCGTAGCCGATGACGAAACCCGAGAGGATGAAGAAGAAATCGACGGCCAGGTAGCCGTGGTTGATCCGCTGGTCGAGGTGGCTGGTCGCATAAGCCTCGAACAGGTGAAAGCACACGACCGTCAACGCGGCCACGCCGCGCAGTCCGTCGAGAATGTTGTAATGCGGTTTGGTATCCGCAAATGCGGCTGCCGAAACGTCTGACATCTTATCTGTTTTTGGGGTCGTTCTTGTCTCTCCTCGCGCCGGAACGCCCGGTCGCTACTCCGTCACTTTCACCTTCGCGGCGGCGGCCTTCACGCGGTCGCGCAGGGCGTCGAGATCGCTGCCCAGCGGCTCGTAGCCCACGACGACGCCCATGCGGCGGTTCACGCGCGCCACGGGCTTTCCGAAGATGCGGATGTCGGTGCGGGGATCGTCGGCCACGGCCTCCTCCACGCCTTCGTAATGCGGCGTCTGCGTCGCCACGGGCGAGAGGATCACGGCGCTGGCGCCCAGCCGCTCGAACGTAATGGCCGGGATCGGAATCCCCAGCACGGCCCGCAGGTGGAGTTCGAACTCGTTGAGATTCTGCGTTCCGGCCAGCGTCACCATGCCCGTATCGTGCGGACGGGGCGACAGTTCGGAGAAATAGACCCCGTTGTCGTGGCTCAGGAAAAATTCCACGCCCCACAGCCCGGCGCCGGAGAGCGCTTCGGTGACGGCCGCAGCCATGCGCTGCGCTTCGGCGAGGTGTTCGGGAGCGATCTCGGGAGACTGGAAGCTCTCGCGGTAATCACCGCCCTTCTGCACATGGCCGATCGGCGGACAGAACAGCGTCGGGCCGTTCTTCTGGGTGACGGTCAGCAGCGTGATTTCGCTGTCGAAACGGATGAACTCCTCGACGATCAGTTCGCGGATGTCGCCGCGCGAACCTTCGCAGCCGTAGCGCCATGCCTGTTCCAGCTCTTCGGGAGCCTTCACCACCGACTGACCCTTGCCCGAGGAGGACATCAGCGGTTTCACTACGCAGGGGAAGCCGATCTTTCCGGCGGCCTGCTGCAACTCCTCGAACGACGTGGCATAGAAATAGCGGGCGGTTTTCAGTCCCAGTTCCTTGGCCGCCAGATCGCGGATGGCCTTGCGGTTCATCGTGAAATTCACGGCCCGGGCGCTCGGTGCCACCTGCACCCCGGCCCGTTCGAAATCGTAGAGACGTTCGGTGCGGATAGCCTCGATTTCGGGAACGATGACATCGGGACGGTGTTTGGCGACTGCCGCCGCCAGTGCGTCACCGTCGAGCATGTCGAAGACCTCGAAGGCGTCGGCCACCTGCATCGCGGGAGCTCCCGCATATTTGTCGCATGCCACGACGGTCTGGCCCAGCCGCTGAGCCGCAATCACGAACTCCTTGCCCAGTTCGCCCGAGCCCAGAAGCAGTATCTTTTTCATAAAGGTATGTAATTAAAAACGGTATCGAATCCATTTGCGCCTGCGGAATCGGCATCCCGCCGGGCGTTTCGCAACGCAAAGATAAACTTTTCGACCGAATTTTCCGTCTCTTTTCCCTATTTCTTCGACGGCGGCTTCCGTGCGGCGGACCGGAGAACCTTCGCACCGGCCGGAGCGTCCATCGGCTCCGCAAAAAAAAAGACGAGCGGTATCGCTCGTCTTTTCGTGGAGGTGGCGGGAGTCGAACCAAACACAATACCCGCTGATAATAAACAATATACACAGGCACAAAAATTAACTCCCACGAAAACTCCAAGTGTCTGCTATCGCGCAGACGATGTAAAATAGTGCAAAATTAGGAAACATACAGCAAGGTTGCGGAAAATGTTTGGAAATGTTAAATTTTTTACAGATTTTTGCATCATCATCGTTTACAACGGGGACGATGAAAGATGCACCGGCCGTTGCGTAAGTCCGGAAAGCACAGCACCGTTATTCACGTCAATACAGCAAGAGCAGTTGTAATTTGTCGTGGATTTTTTTGTCGCTGTCGGTGACAAGGTTCTTTGACATCCGAAGAGAGTTGCCCGCTCTACTAAAAACGGGGCAATCGGAGGAGTGGTCGCGCCATGCCTTGTAATGTAACACGCCGGGTAGCTCCCGACATAATACTTTATAGAATATGAAACGAATAAATCAAAGCATTCATTTTCTGATCGTTAAACCTAATAACTCAAATGATGCACAGTAATGAGACAACCCAAGTAGAGGCGTTGACAACGCGCATCTCTCTGCTCACGGCACGCCTTGAGCAGCTGGTGCAAACTGTCGAGAATCTGGAAGCAAAAGCCAAAGATGCGGAAGAAGAGAAATTTTACGACATCAACGATCTTGCCCGGATTTTTAATAGATCCTCCCGAACCATTTTTAACTGGCGCGCCGCAGGCGAATTGCCGATGAAAGAAATCGGGGGCAGCTGGTTCATAAGCAGAACCGAACTGCAAAAATACATGAATACAAATTCTAAAAAAACGAAAGGTGCAGGCTATGTACGATCTTAATCAAGGCCCGAACCTTTCAACAGCACCACATGGCGGCATCACACCGGACGACAGCCCGGCGATGGACGAGATGCTGCAAGGAGTTACCCCGCTTACCGAGGTTGCTCCGCAACCCCAAGGGTTGCAACTAAAAACAACGGGCGGTGACACACTCATCGAACAGATTGAGTTGTTTTTACGTGCCCGATGGATATTTCGGTATAACGTAGTTTCGAATAAGGCTGAATTTAAGCTAGTTAAAGACCCAGACGCACCTTTTGTTGAGATGCGTGACTTTGACTACAACAGCATTCTCAGGGATTTGAAATACGCTGATCTACAATGTTCTATGAGTACACTGCGGATGATCTTGGCCTCAAAGTTTATGGTTGAGTATGACCCATACATCGAATACACGGTCAACCTGCCAGAGTATGATGGCCAAACTGATTACATTGAGCAGCTTGCAGATACAGTAGCAACGGGAAATCAAGTTTTTTGGCGACGAGCTTTCAAGAAATGGTTTGTCGCTATGACGGCTTCGTGGATGCAACCGGAGGTTGTGAACCACACAGCCCTGATTATGAGCGGAGAACAAGGCATCGGCAAAACAACTTGGCTGGGCAACCTCATCCCAGCACCTCTGCGAAAATATGTCTACGCAGGAATGGTCAATGTCAGAGACAAGGATTCGCAAGTAAAACTCTCAGAGTGCTGCGTAATCATCATGGACGAACTTGAAAATATGAGTCGTAACTTGGATGCACTCAAAGAGTTAATAACCAAGCGGGATATTCATATTCGGAGAGCATATGCTTTTACTCACGAGCATTATACTCGCCGAGCCTCTTTTGCAGGATCGATTAATAACAAGGATTTCTTGCACGACATCACAGGGAATCGCAGATTCTTGTGTTTTGAGGCAAAACAGATTGATTACAAGCCTTTTGTAGACCTAGATAAAGCCTATGCTCAAGCTATAAACTTGATCCAAAATGGCTTTCAATATTGGTTCTCGCAAGACGAGCTATCCGAGCTAGAACAAAATAATGAGGAGTTCCGGGCCGTAATTCCGGAGGAGGAGCAGCTCATGGCATTTTACGAACCATGCACAGAAGATGATACCGATGCTGTATTTATGTTAAATACAGAAATTCTTAAGAATCTGCTGCGCCTGTCTGGCTTACGAACGCTATCTGAACAAAAGTTGGGTCGAGTGCTGAAAGCTAGAAAATTTATTCGTATCAAACGTCAAGGGCGTTATGGCTACCTAATAAAAGCCAAAACACAAGAGATCCCAACAACATAATCGGATGCAAAGGGGAGAGGCAAGTGGGCTTCTCCCCTATTTTTTGCTTCATGGGTAAGCAGGGTAAGCTGTTTTTGAAACTTCGTCAGTTATCAAGGCAAACGGAGTGTAAGGTTTTCAAAATCGAGAACCCATTTCTGTTGCTCCATAAAAGAACATCCCAACAGACCATGAATCTGTATGCCCGATTCTTCCTCCACTTTTCCAAAAGCCGAGGATAAATCCATCACCGAAAAATCTGCTTTGTACTCCCGTTCTTCCAAAGAAAAAGAAAACTCTACAATGTTTGAGGTTCTGAGTTCTCCATCTATCCCGAATTGTTGCTGTTGGGCTGTTCCACCCGAAAGCTGGAAGAACTCAGCTACTCTTTTATCAAGGACATTGATATTACTCCCCGTATCAAGCAAAAAGCACAGGTTCTTGGCCTGTGCTTTTACTATGAGGAGGGGTAAACCCGTATGTGATAATCCTATTATAGGCAATTTTATTTTATGCATAAAGTGTATTGAGAATAGATTTAACCACATTCCTTTGGGTTACCATAATTTATTTTCTGGGTGCTCCTTCATTATAGACAAAATATCGTCTTTTGTAAATTGGGAATCTTCTTCGCTTACCCCTACTCCTCGTACTTGATAATCTACAACTGTTTCTGTATTTTCATCAACGTCGCTATATATCCATGTTTCAAAAATCTTATTAGGAGCATCTAAAAAAATAAAGTAAATAAACATGCCACCAAATGCCCCTGGTTCTGCCTGACCTATTGCGAATTTCCCCTTTAATGCAGATTTATAAGGCTCTAAATCATCATTCTTAATTTCACCGTTATAGCACGCATCAATATATTTGCGTAAAGCACGGAAATAGTCATTGTCATACCAATCTTTTTTAGTCCAGCTGCCAAAGCGAATATCATTCAGTGATTTAGGCATATTAATATTGGCAGTGGAATCATTCAAATTTTTTGTGGCTCTATCTTCTTTTGATAAAACGGCAGAATCCACATTAGTCAACGAATTTGCCATCGAAATATTTTTGCCATTATAACTTCCACAACTAAGCATTAGTAAAAATGTAAGTATTGATAAGTAATTTTTCATTGTATTTATAATTTTATAGTGAAAATAATCACACACTCATTTACTTTATATATCTATTACGTAAATCTATCTTATTTATCGAGTTTCTGCATCACTCCTCCACATTTAGGACATACCGGATTATCTTCGCTCAGTGTCGTTTTAAGCTATACTATATGCGCAGTTAGATTGTATGCTTTATAGAAAAGTAAGTGTGAGGGGAATTATAATTTATCTTTTATATTAGGTGGTAACATTTTTTCAAAATCATAAAATAACTTGCGTTTCTGCAAAATTTCTTCAATGTTATATGCTACAGTATTATTAGATGAAGCCAACTCTTTCAATTTTCCAATCGTTAAATTCAACCCCGTCGCAATAGTTTCCTTGCGGGAGGTAAACATACTTGTTGGAATCCTTATCGGGATTTGCATTTGAATCCAATCATTAGCTTGGATTCTGTCTAATATTGCAACTCGACAAGTGTATGCAAGGACATAGAAATCTTCTTTATTATCATAGACATCTAAATTATCCTGCATTTTCCCAGAAAGAGTAGATAAAGTTTTATATACCTTTCCCATGGATATTGAAATCTTCTGCAATTCTAGTCCCGCCTTAATCCCGTTCATCATAATTTATATATTGACTATTATCGGATACTTTCATCATTTGTTGAACTTGCCAATTGGCATAATTATCTATTTCCTCAATCATTTTTTCTTGTGGATAACCGTCAGGGAATACCCATTTCTTTTTCTGGTATCCTAACAGCGGCATATTCGTAATAAACAAGATTTCTAAATGTGTACCTATATAATACATAACACAATTAGCGGATTCTGCTTTGTTTTTTAATTCAATACTGCTTGTTCCTAATTTAGTAATATGCATTCCTGCCCCTTGTAAAAATTCTATTAGGACGCTATATTTTTCATCCATGCCCCCATAATTCGTTACATGAGTTTGAATATGCTCATTGTGCTCTTTTGCAAATTTGAACAACAGCCATACAATGACAGCCAAGATTAAAATCCAAATCATTTTCAATTATTTATGTGTGTTAAAGAAAAAGATTATTCCTTTAAGTACCGATGGAGGGCATAGTTGCATTCCTCTTTCAATATGCTTTGATAATTAAGACCATATAATTCACACAAAGACAAAAGTGTGCTATCATTTTTCATCTGTTGATAAAAAGTTGCGATAGCAGATTTCACTACCAATCCCAACATGAGAGGATCGTTATATTGCGACTGAGTTGTCATTTTTTTTACATTTTGGTCAAATCCTGCTCTAATTTTCTGTCTAATGGTATCTTCATTATTATTTTGCGGTTTTGTAAATTCTTCAAATCCTCCATTTGATAAAAAACTTATAACCGCACTTTCTCGTTCTGACTCATTTAATAGATTATTTTTACCATTTGCAATTCCTGCGACAAGTTTACTAATAGCCTGTTCTTCAATGCCTAATTTTGATGCTATTTTCTTGCAGTATTTAATTTCAGATTCAGCACATTCCCCGTCAATCATCATCAAAGCAACCATTTGTGTCAAGTGTTTCCCTCTTAGGTTAAAGTCGTTTGGATAAGCATCAGGAGCATTCATTACATTCCCAGATATAGTTTCAACTTGGATTCCGTCTTGACGGCATAAATTAAATATGAACAAGGATTCTTTATCTGTAATTTCTCCATCAATAGCAGCTAATGTCAGTAAATCACGTAATCGGCATCGCAACTCATTATTCTCTTGTGATGTTGAATTTGACTTGTTGAGTAAATCTTTTAATCCCATAATAGTAGTTTTTTCTTCTGCCGTCCCTCACAGATGGATTAGTAGTAAAAAGAAAGCGCAGGACTGAAAGCCTATTTTATTAAAGCGGGTTCTGGAATACCTCGATGGATAAAACAAGCAACAGTCCTACGCCTATATACTTGGGTAAGTATACGACGAAAGGATAAGTCCGCTTATTCTCACCATCAATGAATTTTCCAGATTCGCTTTATGGGAATAAACTTACACTTTCCGTGTCAGTTAGTATGTTCTACAAAAGTAGAAAACTAACTTGGAAAATGCAATGACCGCACCTCTTTTTTAGGACTGTTGCAAAGAACATTAGAAACTATTAGCCTCGATTATATCATTTTTTGGACGGACGGTAGTCTTGATAGTTGTCGCAGGCACCACGGATAATTTCTGCCGCCTTTGTATCGGGATATTTTTCAACAACCGTATGACAATGGAGTAATTGATAGTGTGTATGCGCCGCACACTCATCGTCTGTAAACATCGCAAATGCATCCTTCAATAATTTATCACTTCGACGTTGCGCTTGCTTCCAACTAATCGTTTCAGTCCAATCTATTTTATCACAACTACCCCAAAATGATGTACCGCGATAATATTGCGTCAAAGCCCAACAACAATCTATTGAGTTACGAATACCAACAGCATAACGGACCAACAGTTGTGCTTTACGATTGGGGTCCGTAGTCTGTTGCATTGCTTGTTCCAAAGAGAACATTTCTCGTGCAAAATTAAATTTGTAATCTGAATTGTCGTGAATTAAAACCTGACTATCTACATTAAATGGATCTCGCTTCATATACCCGTCTCTATACGTATTTAGTGTATATTGGAACGCCGACGGAACTTTCCCGAGATATACGACGGCCTCAGCATATCGCATCTCTCGCAGGCATTGTGTGCCGATGATGTCATTAAAATAATCCAGACTGACATATCCTCTTGCATTCAAAAAGGTATCAAACGCAGTTTGAGGATGTTTAAGCCTTTTGGTGTAAGCAACAACATTGTCTACTCCAATTGTATCTACCAAAGCAAATAACGAATTGCTGTAATCAATGGCATTCCAATGAGTACTTTTTCGATATTCGGATAGCGTTTCGATTCTTGTATCGAGGCCATAATAATCAATTATCTTGTCAATCTGATTATATAATAAATTGTCAGCCATATTTGTGAGTTGTATGGCGCGAATATAATTTTTCTGAATAATATATTTGGGAACAACAACCGACAAAACAATCTTTCGCAGCATATCATTCCAATAATTGAAACTGATATTGGCTTTCAAGAAATAGTCATTCACTGCTTGGTAAGGACTATTTTCTTTTATTTTCTTATCGAGCCATTGCAATTGTCTGAATAATTTCTGTTCATAGGATGCATCGCAGGGCAATCGTTTCGCATCAAGATAAATTCTTAGAACCTTAACAGATTCTTTGATAAAATGGTCTCCTTTGGAACGTTCAGCCATTGCCAAAAGATCGGATGCTTTTTGTACTTTCCCATTTTTATCCGCAATGTATGCAGCCGTATAGTACCACATTGCAGGATTGGCTGTTTTACCTTCCAAAGCGACCTTCAACGAAAATTCATAAAGAGGCAGACATGACGCCCACCATCTCCTATCACTAGGTTCACACCAACCATTAGACATTCCCTCAAAGAATCGAATTAATCGTTGTGCAGTCTGCGCTAACATAGGTGAATTCGGACAATATTTATAGACCAACTCCATTTGCTCGATTTCGTTGGTTTGCTTACCTTGCTTACCTGCACAATAGAGCAATGAGTTAACATCTCCACACTCTGCGTAAATCTGCTTGGCTTTTTCGATAGCTCCGGTTCGGAAATATGCACCCGCAACATAAGGCCGTATCATCTTTTTCAATAGGCCATCAGGAAGTTTGTCGTGCATGTCATTCCAATAATTAATACATTTATCATATTGGGCAGTTGCGAATAAAGCGCGAATTGCTTGCAAGGCATAGCGGTCTTGTAATCGCTTGCCGGCATAGGCTTGGGCTTGTACAGCAACATCGGTTAATGTCAAACTGACATGATCGTTGTCTGTCGGATAGTACCACGGAGAACTTTGTTCCCAACGTATCTTTTCGCAGAGTTTGGCAAGAAGCAAAAACTCGGCAATTTCCCGATCTTTGTGTCCAACAACCCATTTGACAAATTGATTTTGCATCAGAGAGTCCGTCGCATTCGGCAAGGCAATAAGTTGGGGTATTCGTAAAATATCCTCATATGTAGATTTATAGATCGCCTCATAAATATCTTTAACAGGAATTGCCTCGCCTATCAATTTTTGCCATAGTTCACAGTTTAATATGACCTCACTTTTTAGCTTGGGATGTCCATATTCATCTTCTGTATATAGTTGTTTATCTTCTTCATAAATACGAAAAGTATGATAGTCTTTTGGAGCGTACCAAGGCCCCCAGCATGAATAAACCTTTTGGGTAGATAATAGGCGAAATAATAATAAGTTAACGATTATATATATACGTAATTTCATTGGGTGTGTATTTTGATAGGTTAGCAGAGTCTAAGTGATAAAGTATGATGGAATAGTTGTTTCTGGCCAATTCTTTCTCGACTTGGCATTTCGTTTTCAGTATCTCAACAAAATGAGAATTTTCCAATCGGATTATATCTCCTTTCAAAAGTTCCTGAGACCCTAAATAGTGATCTTTAATAACCTTATAGATTCCTTTTGTTTGTGATTGATAATATGCCCTATCGGAACAGTTAATTGTATGTAATATGGCTCTGAATTTATTATCCCGAAACCACACACCCCACGAAAACGTCGGATATGCAAAATCGAGATGTAACGGATAAACGGCATTTTTTAGATAAAATTCAATATCCGAATAATTCAATATAGAATTCTCTGTATCAGCATTCTTTAATGCGCCTGTATTGTATAACATTAATACACCACGATCAACAGGAGGAGGGTCTTTTCGTAATTGATGCAATCGGATTGTTGCACTCACACCAATTCCTCGCACATGCAACGTATCTCTGGCAATTCGGCATAATTCAAAATAACTCTCCTGTGTCGTTCCGGTCCAATCGCAGTCAAACTGCACCTCATTGATATTCGAAATTTTATGTCGTGTCGCCATTGCCCGAATCCGGGTGAGAATTTTATGCGCATATTCGGCTTCTTGGCCTTTGATATTTCGTAAAGCATCAAGTGTAATATAAACTGTCGGTACAATCTCCATAGTTGCGGGAGGAGATTGTATAAAAACAGTAGTTGCAATCGGCACAACTGACAGTTGCTCTCCAAGCCAGCTATTATCCAGCGCCACATCGAAGAAACGAACATACAAACGCTTCACGTCGTATTCTTTCAAAAAATTCAATTCGGATTCTGTCGGGTTAAATGTTGTTTTCCAATAATAAATAGAGTTACACGCTTGATGTGGCTTAATCGCTTCAGACTGAACTGTGTCAGTATAATCATGATTGGCATCTTGGATCACAGGGTGTCCGCATCCAATCATCAGCATGCCGCCCAATATGGCAATGTAGAGCTTCATTTGTTGTAAATTTTGATCTGTTAGTTGTTTAACTGTAACAAATATCAAAAAAAGATTTCGCACAACATTGGGATTTTCCCGCCGTTGTACGAAATCAAACTTGTATTGTACGAAATAGTATTTTTCGCGCGATTACCTACGTCGCCAAACAATATAACTTGCATTTTTGGGCAATCGAAGATTCTCAATTCCAAATTCAATGCGATCACCATTATCATTGACAGCCCATCCGTACGCAGAACTACCGACCAAATAAATCGCATTGGTTATTCCCAGATCAACCAATGCTTGCGCAAAGTCGTGAAATGATTCATTTGACAAGCTTTCAACCATCATTACCTCTCCATTTCGGTCGCACAATGCCCGGCGAACAGATTTATTTTTCGGTTCATTTTCTACCAATTTACCGTTATCAACCAACGGATATTGTCGAAAAAAATAGCCGTCTGTTTCTGTTGCCTGTTCAAACAGCGGAGAATTATCAGCTATTCCAATCGTTATTTTATCATTAATGATAGCACAATAGCCTTTTTTAGACAATCCCCAAGCCAACGGTTCCCCTTTTAATACAAACGCCCCAACAATCTTACGGTTGTCTCGGCGAATATCAGCAGCTTGCGCGGCGAAGATTATACTGGTATCTCGCTTATCCAAACGTCCGACATGTAACGACATTTTGGCATTGTGCGGAATATAGATGCGTAACGGAATATCATTAATCACCGTATCCTGTATTTCAATAAATCCCCGAGTTAATGAATCTACTTCTCGACCAAATTTCCCCGGTGATGCATCCACAGATCGTTCAATTCTCGGTTGTGGTTCAAAATAAGTTTGTTCATCTGGGATTTGAGATTTTCTACAAAATATAAATACAACCACAACGATTACGGAAATAACTGCTATCATAAAACCGCCCCATATCCACCATTTAAGCGGATTGGATCGCGTTGCATCACCGCCACCTCCAATTACTCGGATTTCATCATCCCTAATATCCTTTTCCGTCTTCATTACCTACCCTCCTTCTCCAAAAACTCCTTCAATTGTTTCAATGCTTCTCGAGAGGCTGTAACAGTATGATTGACAGTCTCTACATCCGACAGCACAAGTTTTTGCTTCGGAACATTGATATAATAGATGTAGGAGCGGTTAATAATCAAACTTTTGCCAATACGAATAAAGATGTTTCCCTCTACACCAAGTTGGCTGGCAATCATTTTTTCAATTTGTCCCAACTGAAAGGACAACATCCGTATATCTCCATCAGCCTGTATAAGAGTGGAATAGTTTCCATCCGATGAAATATAAACAATCCGATCTGGCGCAATCCGCACAAGATCGTTTGAGGTAGATATAATCAAATATTGCTTCATCGGTTGTTTTATCGAAAAACAAAAATAGCCAAGTTATTCCTTATGGACAAAGTTTCTAATACCAAATGTATGAAATAGCCGAATTTCTGTATAAAATCATTATGATACACGCTTACTTTTGCTTCCGGTGATCTGCTCTTATATAGGTCACAACGATGAATAAGATCCATCCGACAAACATTAGATACAAATCTTGCATATTCAAAATATTTCTAATTTTAAAATAAAGAGAGGTATAGAAAAATCTAAATCTATACCTCATTCCTTTCCCTCACTCTACAAACCACCTGTACTCACTCTCTCCATAAAGGGCCTTGTTGATTCCCTCAGCCAGTTGCGAGGCGTTGAGAGCCCTGTCCAAGAAATTGTCGATGTAAGAGGATTTGTTGGCCCCTGTCAGGAGGTTGTAGACTTTCCACATGGAAATCTCTCTGCTCTGTGCATCCACCCCGAAAGCCTCGTCTTGGTAGTAAGCCCTTGCCACCAGATTGATTTGGGTGTCGGTCATCAGCAGTTGGGGCAGTCTCTTTTTATCCTCCTGGGGCAGGCATTGATAAAGCCTCGACTTTCCTAAGAACTGAGCGAACTGATGTTCTGTCATGGAAGAGTTCACGAGGGTTTGCATCTGCCTTGTGTGTTTCTCGGGGTTATAGAGCTGAAACAGCTCCATGACAGCCTGAAAAAGGGCCTGTGTATTCATCACCTTGATCTCACTCTTATATCCGTCTGTGGAGACACACATATTGCAGCAGACCATGTTCTGAAAGCCCACAAAGACCTTGAATTTCTCCGCAGATTTCCTGTTGTAGAGATTTTCATGGTTGTAGGCCCTTACTCCTCCTACTGTCAGCTTTAAGGGGTTTCCGTCGATGTCCTGACAGATAGTGGGGATTTCAAAGCAGAACATCATCCGCTCATAGTAGATGGTCTTGTCTGTCTCCAAAAGCTGGTTCACGGGCTTGTGGATGGCCTCGGGGATTCTGCCCTTGATGATATGGCTCACCCTTATTTCGGGGCTGTCGATGGCCTCTCCCCGGAAGAACTGCTGGGCCGCCTCATGGACTGTCTCCACAAAGGCAGGGTGTGAAATAGTTACCTCGTTGTCTTTGGAGAAAACCGGGACTACACAATCACTTTGCAGGTGGCGGAGTGAAACCTCTTTGGTATTGGCCTCTATAAAGGGTGTGGTCTTATTCGTCCTGAGCGGCTGTGTAATGGTAAGAGGATGTTGTGTCGGCAGAGGAATGATCTCTTGCCTAACGGGATGGAGTTGGAGCGCTGTTTCCATAGTTTTGAGGGGTTTGGGGTTGAATGATGTTTGATTGAGGATTGAGGTTGCACCAGTTCAGAATGGCTTGGCCTACTTTGGGAGTGATGGTGAACTCGGGACGGCCCATGAACAGACCGGTTCTGTCTTTGGAGGCCTGCACATGGTGCTTGAGGTCTATATCCAGGACGACGGTAAATTCATAGTCCATGCCATCCCTTTGCATGGCTTTAAGTCCCACTTTCTCCGGGACCATCTTGCCGTTCTTTTCATTGAGCACATAATCCTGTTTGGTGCGCATGGTACAGATGATATGCACCGCAGATTGCAGGATTTTCTGTACAAAGGCATTCTGACGGGGTGTGACCTTGGCCCAGTTTGCAAAGGAGTTGCCTTGCAGTCCTGCATGGAAATCCAGCAGGTAGTCCCAGCATTGGGAAATGGAATCCACGATAATTGCCTCCATGCCTGCATTTTCACATAAGGTGATGGCCTCGATGTAATTCTCAGGGGAATAATCACCGCCGAGGGAGACCACATTATAGGTCCCGAGGTGAGCATAGAGATCGGCAGAGCCATTTTCTGAATCTATGACGGCAATTTTAGACCAGTCAGAGGTCATGCCATAGGCTAACAGGAGGGCTGAGTAGGTTTTGCCCGAACCTGCACAGCCTTGAAGGGCCAATTTGATCTTGGCCCGGTTTCTTGTAGAAGGACGGATGTGTAACATAGCGTATTAATTGGTTTAATGAATAAAAAAACAGGCAGAAAGCCCCAAAGCCTCCTGTCTGTACAAATGTATAAAAGAGAATCAGTCTAAAACACAGCCAATGTAGGTGCTCCTCCCTCGCCCCGCTGATGGAGCATCATAAACATCTCTCCTGTCTCGGAGTTGCACACCTGAGACACTACCGGGTCTGTCAGGTGTCCTGTCTCTACTTTCCGACTGCAAGGGCCTGTTTCAAAGCCATAGACAAAGAACACCTTGCCTGTGTGAGGATTCTGTTTTACCTCCAGTTTCTCGACGCCCTGCTGAGCCTTGAACTGGGCTACCTCCCACGTCTTAATGAATTTCAGATTGCTTTCCATACCACAAAGTTGATTTTGAATAGTTGTGCAGGGGGACTATCCCCACCGCCAAAGGCGGGGAGGGGTCGAGAATGGATTGGAACGGATTTATGCGGATAAAACCGAAAAAAAAAATTAAAAAATAAAAATTCTACACTCCCTGTAAGTCAGTAAATAAGGTCTTATTAATAATAATGTTTGTCAACTATAACAGATTCATTTACTTAAAAAACAGGGCAGGAGTTGGATACTCCCGCCCTCGTCCTTATTCATCCTCTCCTATCAACTCAGATTCGATTTTATCCATATCACGTTCGATAGAACTATTCAGAATCTTGGCATAATGTTGAGTCATGCGTACACTACTGTGTCCCAGCATCTTCGAAACATTTTCCAACGAAGCTCCATTTGCCAAAGTAACCGTCGTGGCAAAGGTATGCCGGGCACAATGTGTTGTCAGATTTTTAGTTATCCCGCACAACGTTGCCAGTTCTTTCAGGTAAGCGTTCATTTTCTGATTACTCGGTACAGGGAGAAGCCTACCCGTCGCAGCCCGATATTCCGCATATTTCTCCAAAATACGCAATGCAGGGCGCAATAAAGGAATGTTACACATATTATTGGTCTTGTTTCGAGCTTTTCGCAACCACTGCCTACCCCGCTTACCCTCGACGATATTTTCCGTGCTGAGAGACGCCACATCGACATAAGCCAATCCGGTCAGACAACAAAACAGAAAAATATCCCGAACCTGTTCCAAACGCGAAATACCAATCTGCTTTTCTTCCAGCCGCTTCAACTCATCCTGCGTCAAAAATTCCCGTTCAACAGTCTGCATTTTAAGAGGTAGCAAATCTATTGGATTGGTCTGAATAAGTCCCCGCGTTTTTGCAAGATTCACAACCTTGCTCAGATTACGCAAATACTTGACAGTCGTGTTGTTATTGTTACTCCGAACAGTCATTAAGTAATGTTGATACTCCTCCATGAGTTGTGCATCCAACGCTTTAACCTCTATATCGCTGACACCGCGAGTCGCTGTCAAAAACTCCCGGAATAGTTTCAGCGAGGTCAGATGCCGTTTATAGGTATTGGCTGCCACCGTCTTACCGATCAATTCTTTCATCCGGGAATTGTGCTCTTCATAAAGTTTGCACAGCATCTCACCCTCCAGTTGTTCAACACCTCGGTATTGCCGCATTACCTCTTGAACGCTTACCTGCTTACCCTCAGCCAATAACCCCCTCTCAATGTCGTAGATACGAAATTCCTGCTGGTCGAGATATTCATTCAACTGTTTGTTTACGAGGGTATTGTTCCTTACCCTACCTTTGGCCGTAACCCATTGGGACGGCATAGTGCTCCGACGAAGCGAGCACTCAACATACTCCTGATGGGAGGAGACACGCATAAAGATAGGCACAGAGCCGTCTTTAAGCGGTTTCCTCCGCTTAACAAAAAATAAAATGGATAGCATCATTACGATGAATTTATCGGGAAATCCGATGGTACAAAGATAAGTAAAATAAACGAGTTTTGCAAGTGTAAAATACTGCAATACAGAGAAATATACAGCATTCTCTTGGACTTTCACTTGGACTTGGGAAGTCCAACTACAACTCCCATGAATTCTCCAAGTAAACTCTTTCCGAATCCTGCCGAGAAGTACATACAGAGCACAAAAAGAAAATCCCGTAATTCTCAGAATTACAGGATTTTTCTCATAACTACCTGGTTTTCAGTGGAGGTGGCGGGAGTCGAACCCGCGTCCAAACAGGGAACCCGAAAGCTTTCTACACGTTTAGCCGCCATTTGATCCTTCTCCCCGTGCCTGGCAGGCAGCGACCGAACACAGGGCCCAGTTCCTAAAATTTCGCACGACGGCCGGAACACTCCGCCGCACTATCTCTAAATAAATGATACCCCGTATGAAGAGCCGTTAAAGAGCGGAACGTCCCTTCGGGATACTCGTCGCCAAAGCGCCTGGGCTTCGGTGATTAAGCCAATTTTCCTTGAAAATTAGGCAGCGAGTGCAAGGCTGTTATTGCCATTTGTAGTTCGAGCATCGGGATTAACGAGCCGCCGCACAGCGCTCGACGTGCTTACAATCAAACTCTGCCTGCTGTCAAAACCGGGCACCCCCGGGTTTTTCCGGCGCAAAGCCAATCGGAAACCGATGCAAAGATAGTGCTTTTTTCCGAAATATCGGTCACGGCGGAAAATTTCCGCTCTCCGGCCGCTCATTCTCCCGCCAGCAGTCTGTGCAGCGTCTGCCGCAGCGTATCGCCCGTGAGGGGTTTGGCGAGGTATTCGTCGCATCCCGCTTCGAGGGCTTTCTGACGGTCGCGGTCGTAGGCGTAGGCCGTCACGGCGATGATCGGCACCCGGCTCCCGCTCCGGCGAATCTGCTGCGTGGCTTTCAGGCCGTCCATCACGGGCATCTGAATATCCATCAGCACGGCGTCGGGCTGAATCTGCTCACACAGCCGCACGACCTCCTCGCCGTCGCCGGCGCGGATCACTTCATACTCCTTTCTGAGCATCAGCGACAACAGCAGGTAGTTGCTGTCGGTATCCTCGGCGATCAGCAGCACGGGGCGGCGTCCGCTGCGGGATGCCGACTGCGCAGTCATCCGGGGCGGACAGGCCGTGTCGGAATCCGGAAGCGCCTCGGGAGTCCCCATCGGCACCGTAAACCAGAAACAGGCTCCCTCGCCCGGTTCCGACTCGACGCCGATCTGTCCGCCCATCTGTTCGACGATCGACTTCGAGATCGACAGACCGAGACCCGTGCCCTGCACGAAGCTGTTCAGTTTGACGAAGCGTTCGAAGATATTGTCCAGATGCTCTTTGTCGATGCCCGAACCGGTATCCTCGACCGCAAAGCGTATGCTGGTCCCTTCGACCGCATAGCTCAGCGTGATGCTGCCCTCGGCGGTGAATTTGACGGCGTTGTTGATGAAGTTGGTGATGACCTGCGTCAGGCGGCCCTTGTCGCCCAGGATGAAGCAGGGGCTTCCGGGACCGACGAAGCGCAGTTCGACGGGGCGACCCTGCACTTTGAGGCTCAGCGAGCGCACCACCTCCTCGCACATCTGGTTCACATCGACCGGTCCGTAGTTGAACTCGAATGTTCCGGCCTCGATCTTCGAAAGGTCGAGAATGTCGGATATCAGCGTGAGCAGCAGGTCGTTGTTCTCCTCGACCACGCGCAGGTAGTCGCGCCGCTCTTCGGGATCGTCCGTTTCGGTCAGCAGATTCGAGAATCCCACGATGGCGTTCAGCGGCGTGCGTATTTCATGGCTCATATTGGCCAGAAAGGCCGATTTGAGCCGGTCGCTGACCTCGGCCTTGTTCTTGGCCTCGATCAGGTTCCGTTCGGTCATTTTCAGCTCCGTGATGTCGTAATTGACGCAGACCATCTCGATCTTCGACGGATCGTTGTTCATCGGATTGCGCACCCCGTTGATGCGTGTCCATTTCTCCGTGCCGTCGTCATTCAGGATATGCAGGTCGAGGTTGAAGCTGTCCGATGTCCCGGCCTTGACGCGGGCGATATTTTCGAGGATCGACGCCCTATCGACGGGATCGACGTGGTCGTAGACGCCGATGATCCGGTCGAGCGGCGTATCGGGCCGCTCCCCGAGGTTCCGGTACCATTGGGGCACCCCGCTGCCGGCCCGCGTCAACAGGTCGAAGCGGCAGAAGCCCATCTTGCCCAGTTTGCTCACCAGCGCGAACGAACTCTCGAACTCCGCCAGCCGCGTGTGGGCGCGGTTGATCTCGGTGTTGTCGATGTTTATCAGCATGAAGTTGGAGATGTTCCCCTCGATGTCGTAGAGCATGTTGACCGTGGTGTAGATCTCCAAAAAGCCGGTCTTGGACGAGGTGTAATAACCGTTGAGCCGTTCGAAGGGATAGTTGACATGGAAGGCTTGTTCGAGTCCGGCGCGCACCCCCTCGCGCGCATCCTGCGGCACGAGCGGATTCTCGAAGAAGTTGAGCCCGAGAGCCTCTTCGCGGGTCACGCCGAAGATCTCCATGTCCTTGTTGTTGATGTCGATCAGCGTGCCGTCCGGGGCATAAAGCTCCACCCCGACCTGAATGTTGTCGAAAATATTGCGCAGGAAACGTTCGTTGCGGTAGAGCACCTCGTGGGCCTTGTGCACCTCGGTCAGGTCCGAGAAGAAGGCCACGACCTCCTCGGCGCACGGAGAGTAGAGGATGTAATTGAGGTAAAGTTTTTCGTCCCGCTCCAAACCGATGTGCCCCTCGACGTATCGTCCTGTCCGGAGCACCTCCGAGGCGTCTTCCAGCACCGGAGCCAGCTCGCCGCCGAGTTCCGAGGCCAGGTGACCGACGTAGAATTCGCGCGGAAGGTTCAGCATCTTGTCCGCGGCATCGTTCGTATCTATCACCCGGTAGTCGCGCGGCCGGCCCGCTTCGTCGCCGATCATCTTCATCCGGAGATACCCCATCGGCATATGCCGATAGAGGTTTTGCAGATAGAGCCGGTCGGCCTGCGCCGCCTGTTCGGAACGCTGCAAATCGAGGCACAGCCCGATGATGTTGGCCAGCGATGCGAACCACTGGCAGTCTTCGTCGGTCCACTCGCGGCGTCTGTCAACGATGTCGATGCCGGCATAGCCCCAAACCTTGTCCCGCGAGGCCAGCGGCATGATAAGCAGCGATTTGATCTTCTGCGCCGCCAGCAGATCGTGTTCGCCCGCCGCCTCGGAAGGCAGGTCGCTGATGTCGGAAAGAATAATGGAATTGCCCTGTGAGACATGCTTCGTCCACCACGGAAAATCCTCCATCGGAATCGAACTGAGCCGGTCCTGCTCGCTGGAAACGCCGTTCGCCGTCACTTCATAGGTGCAGTTATGGGTGCGTTTCTCCCAGTCGAACTCGATGATGTAGGCCCTGTCGCCGCGGAACATCGTAAGCACTTCATAGAGAATCTTGTTGACCGTATCGCGGGTCCTGTCGCTGTGCAGCAGCGCAAGCAGCGTATGCGAAATGCTGTTGAGCCGGTAGAGCAGGTTGTCGATCCGGACGCGGTCGCGTCCGTTCTCCGAAGGCGGTTCGAATTCGATCTGCTGTACATAGCCGGTCATAACGTCACGGCCGTCGGGAGTCGTCTCCCGGCCGAGCACCTTCCATTGCAACCACAGCCGGCGCCCGTCGGACGCGATCAGGGGAATGGCGCGTTTGGGCGTATGCGCATCCTGCAACAGGCAATTCCCCGGTCCGAATATTTCGGCATAAGCCTCCGGGATCAGACTTTTCATTTCGTCGAATCCTACCTCCGGGGTGGAATACCGAAGCAGCCTCTGCAAAAAATCGGACATGTGAAATATCCTCCTCGTCATATCCGCCTCCCACCAGCCGGTCCCGGTATCTTGCAATACCGCTCGCAGTATCTCGTTTTCTTTCATCTATGATTCCCTCAGATATTTAGACAAAAATAGGTATCCGCCGTCGGAATTGCAAAATAAAAACGCGCGGTTTTGTAGACAAAAACGCCCGTTAACAACGGCATTCGGCCCTTTTCCCCGGACCGAATGCGTACGGAAGTTCCGATGGTGCTTTTTTTGCCCCGGGGTGCTTCGCGGGGACGATTTTTTGCTTATCTTTGATGTCGCAACGACACTTTTATCAGCATGCAGACAGATAACAAATATGTTGTCCGACTCCGTGACGCGGCGATTTACCACGCCGACGATCCTTTCGGCAGCCGTCCGGAAAAAAAACTCCTGCGACGCGGGGAGATGGTTCTTTCGGAGATAAACCTCTCGGTCGCCCCGGGCGAGTTCGTATACCTGATCGGCCGGGTCGGAAGCGGGAAAAGCTCCCTGCTCAAAACCCTCTATGCCGAAATGCAGCTGCTCACGGGCGAGGGATACGTCGCCGGTTTCGACCTCCGCAAACTGCGCCGCCGGGACATCCCCTACCTGCGCCGCCGCATCGGGATCGTCTTTCAGGACTACCAGCTGCTCACCGACCGCAATGTCTTCATGAATCTCTATTACGTGATGAAGGCCACGGGCTGGAAACGCGAGCAGGAGATCCGCGAACGCATCGACCAGGTGCTGGGGCTGGTGGAACTCGGCGCCAAGAGCTACAAGATGCCCTTCGAACTCTCGGGCGGCGAGCAGCAGCGGCTGGTGATCGCCCGCGCCCTGCTGAACGACCCGCAGGTGCTGCTGGCCGACGAGCCCACGGGCAACCTCGACCCGGTGACGGCCGACGGCATCATGCAGCTGTTCCAGAAGATCGCCGAACGGGGCTGCGCCGTAGTGATGTCAACGCACAACACGTCGCTGATCGAGAACTACCCCGCCCGGGCCGTCCTCTTCGCGCAGGGCAAAATCCGCGAGGTGGACCTCAAAGCCGAACTGGCGTAGCATCCGCAAAGCGGACAAACAGACGAAAAAATAGAATGCAAAGGCTTTTCCGGACGCTTGTTTTATCCGGAAACATTTCGTATATTTGTACGATATTTTACAGACTACGATGAGTACCGAATTAGAAAACGTAAAAAAACAAGAAGAAGAATACTCCGCGTCGAACATCCAGGTCCTCGAGGGCCTCGAAGCGGTGCGCAAGCGTCCTGCCATGTACATCGGCGACATCGGCGAAAAGGGTCTTCACCACCTGGTTTACGAGGTCGTGGACAACTCGATCGACGAGGCGCTGGCAGGCTACTGCACCGACATCGACGTGACGATCAACGAGGACAACTCGATCACCGTCAAGGACAACGGCCGAGGCATTCCGACCGACTACCACGAGAAGGAGGGCAAATCGGCGCTCGAAGTGGTGCTGACGGTGCTCCACGCCGGCGGTAAGTTCGACAAGGGCAGCTACAAGGTTTCGGGCGGCCTTCACGGCGTGGGCGTATCCTGCGTGAACGCGCTTTCGACGCTGCTGATCGCCGAGATTCACAGCCGCGACGGCAAAATCTACCGCCAGACGTACAGCAAGGGCGCCCCGACCTCGCAGGTCGAAGTGGTCGGCGAATGTACGGACCGCGGTACGATCATCACCTTCAAGCCCGACGGCTCGATCTTCACCCATACCACCGAATACAAATACGAGATTCTGGCCAACCGTCTGCGCGAACTGGCGTTCCTGAACAAGGGCATCAGTCTGAACCTCTACGACAAACGTCCCGATGAGGAGGGCAAGACGCGCGAGGATCATTTCTATTCGGAAGAGGGTCTGAAAGAGTTCGTGAAGTACCTCGACGCCACGCGCGGCACCCCGATCATCGACCAGATCATCTACCTCGACACCGAGAAGAACGGCGTTCCGGTGGAGGTGGCCATGCAGTACAACGATTCGTTCTCGGAGAACGTCCACTCCTATGTAAATAACATCAACACCATCGAGGGCGGTACGCACCTGACGGGATTCCGCCGTGCGCTGACCCGCACGCTCAAAAAATACGCCGAGGATTCGGGCATGCTCGCCAAGCTGAAGTTCGACATCAACGGCGACGACTTCCGCGAGGGACTTACGGCCGTCGTATCGGTGAAGGTGCAGGAGCCGCAGTTCGAGGGACAGACCAAGACCAAGCTGGGCAACGACGAGGTTTCGGCCGCCGTCGATCAGGCCATGGCCTCGGCGCTGGGACAGTATCTCGAAGAGAACCCCAAGGACGCCAAAGCCATCGTGCAGAAGGTGATTCTGGCCGCCACGGCGCGCCATGCCGCACGCCACGCCCGCGAACTGGTGCAGCGCAAGACCGTGCTGTCGGGGGCGGGACTTCCGGGCAAGCTGGCCGACTGTTCGAGCCGCGACCGCTCGATCGCCGAGATTTTCTTCGTCGAGGGTGACTCGGCAGGCGGTACGGCCAAATCGGGCCGCGACCGCAACTTCCAGGCTATCATGCCGCTGCGCGGTAAGATTCTGAACATCGAGAAGGCCCAGGAGCACCGCATGTGGGAGAACGAGGAGATCAAGAACATGTTCACGGCCCTCGGCGTGACGATCGGCACCGAGGAGGACTCGAAAGCCCTGAACCTCGAAAAGCTGCGCTACAACAAGATCATCATCATGACCGATGCCGACGTTGACGGAAGCCACATCGCCACGCTGATGCTGACGTTCTTCTTCCGCAAGATGAAGGAGCTGATCGAGAACGGCCACGTTTATATCGCCACCCCGCCGCTCTACCTCGTGAAGAAGGGCAAGCAGGAGCGTTACTGCTGGACCGAGAAGGAGCGCGACGACATCACGGCCGAATTCGGCAAGGGATCGCATGTACAGCGTTACAAAGGTCTCGGCGAGATGAACGCCCACCAGCTGTGGGAGACGACGATGAATCCCGATACGCGCATCCTGCGTCAGGTGAACATCGAGAACGCCGCCGAAGCCGACCGCATCTTCTCGATGCTGATGGGCGACGAGGTTCCGCCCCGCCGCGAATTCATCGAGAAAAACGCGCACTACGCGAACATCGACGCATAAGCGACAAACATGGAAAAGGATTGCCCCGTATGGGTGATCCTTTTCTTTATATAGTTAGCCTAAAATTCTGACACAATGAACGTAACGGTAATCGGAGTCGCCGGAGGCACCGGCTCGGGGAAGTCAACGCTCGTCAAACGGTTGCAAGAGGCATTCGTGGGTGATGACGTTGTGACGCTCTGCCACGACTACTATTACAAGGCGCATCCGGAACTCACCTACGAGGAGCGCACGAAGCTCAACTACGACCATCCGCAGGCTTTCGACACGGAGATGCTGGTGGAGCATATCAAGGCGCTGAAAAACAACGTGCCCATCGAACATCCGGTCTACTCGTTCGTGGACCACGACCGCACCGGTGAAACCGTCTGCGTGAAACCCTCGAAGGTGATTATCGTTGACGGCATCCTGATTTTCGAGAACCGTGAGCTGCGCGAACTGATGGACATCAAGGTTTATGTGGACACCGATGCCGACATCCGGTTGGCGCGGCGTATTCTGCGCGATGTCTGCGAACGCGGACGGACGATGCAGTCGGTCATCACGCAGTACACCTCGACCGTGAAGCCGATGCACGACGAATTCGTCGAGCCGTCGAAGAAGTACGCCGATGTCATCATTCCCGAAGGCGGCTTCAATTCGGTGGCCGTCACGATGCTGATACAGAACATCCGTTCGCTGATTGAGCGCAGTAAATAGGTAACCTAAGAGCATCCTTAAAATGATGAAGCTATGAAAAAATTTATTGCTTTTCTAATTATCACGCTTTCATTTGATTCGTTTGCTTTTGCTCAAAGCACCAACGATGAAACTGAAAAAGCACCGCCAATGGAAGGTGTAGAGTTAATTCGTAAAGTTTTACATTTTGATATAGAAGGCGAAATATATACCGATGTAGAAGTTGCTATCAAATCCAATAGCCCAGATTACTTTTTCGTTAATAAGCATAGGGTTAAAGTAAAAGTAACAGACTCTAACGGTAAAATAGTATGGAATAAGACTATGAAAAACGTTTATCTATATGTTTTTTCTAATGGACAAATTCAGGTTGGAAGACCCAAATTCAGTAAGCTTGTAATTTATTCAGATAAGTATGCCAACAAATATGAGAAAGGTATAATAAGAGAAAAAGAAGGCGTGTATTAATTAGAATAACACCTAATTAGATACATAATACGAGCCCCGAACTTCTCGAAAAGAGGCCCGGGGCTCGTGTATATCCTATTTCAAGCATTGCTTCGTCAGATGCCGGTTATCTTCTTGATTTCGTTGAGTTTGTTCAATGCCTCGATCGGCGTCAGCGAATTGATGTCGAGGCCCTTGATCTGATCGCGGATTTGCACCAGAACGGGGTCGTCCAGCTGGAACATCGACAACTGCATGTTCTGAGGTCCGGCGCTCTTGGCTGCCTCCTTCACGGCCTGCGCCGCCGATTTGCGTCCCCGCTCCTTCAGACTGCGGCTCGGCACGATCTCGTTGTTGCCGTAGACCAGTTCGAGGTTGCGCAGAATCTCGTCGGCCCTCGAAACGACCGACATCGGCATACCGGCCATGCGGGCCACGTGAATACCGAACGAATGTTCCGTGCCGCCGCGTTCCAGCTTGCGCAGGAAGACGATCTGGTTGCCGATCTCCTTGACCGAAACGTGGTAGTTCTTCACCCGCGGGCACATCTGCTCCATTTCGTTCAGCTCGTGGTAGTGCGTGGCGAAGAGGGTCTTGGCGTGCGCCGTCGGATGGTTGTGCAGATACTCGACCATCGCCCAGGCGATCGAAATGCCGTCGTAAGTCGAGGTTCCGCGCCCGATCTCGTCCAGCAGCACGATACTGCGGTCGGAGATGTTGTTCAGGATGCTGGCCGATTCGAGCATCTCGACCATGAAGGTCGATTCGCCCTGCGAGATGTTGTCCGAAGCCCCGACGCGGGTGAAAATCTTGTCCACGACGCCGATATGGGCCGACTTCGCGGGTACGTAACAACCCATCTGGGCCATCAGGATAATGAGCGCCGTCTGACGCAGTAACGCCGACTTACCCGACATGTTGGGACCGGTTATCATCATGATCTGCTGCTGCTTGTCGTCAAGCATCACGTCGTTGGGAATGTACTCCTCCCCCACGGGCATCAGGGTCTCGATCACCGGGTGGCGGCCCTGCCGGATGTCGATGCGCTTGCCGTCGTCGAGCACCGGACGCACGTAGCGCCGCTCGCAGGCCAGCCGAGCGAAGGATTGCAGGCAGTCGATGCGCGCCACCACGGCCGCGTCGCGCAGCATCGGCGTCAGCGAACCGCAGATAAATGCCATGATCTCGGCATAGATGCGCTGTTCGAGCACGAGCATCTTCTCTTCGGCGCCGAGGATCTTCTCCTCGTACTCCTTGAGCTCCTCGGTGATGTAACGTTCGGCATTGGCGAGGGTCTGCTTGCGAATCCACGTCGCAGGAACTTTCTCCTTATGGGCGTTGCGGACCTCGATATAGTAGCCGAAGACGTTGTTGTAGCTGATTTTGAGCGACGGAATACCCGTCGCCTCGCTTTCGCGCTGCTGAATGCGCGAAAGGTAATCCTTGCCGTGGAGCGCGATGCGCCGCAGGTCGTCCAGCTCGGGATCGACCCCGTCGGCAATCACGCCGCCCTTCTGTATCTGGTTGTTCTGCGGATCGGGATAGATCTCGCGGGCAATGCGTTCGCGGACCTCCGCCAGCGGGTCGATCTGCCCCGCCAGCGCGTGCAGGCGGTCGTCGTCGGTGGATTCCAGAGCGGCTTTAAGGGTGTCGATGGCCCCCAGCGAGTTTTTGAGCTGCACCAGTTCGCGCGGCGTGACCCGCTGGGCCGCGATACGGCCCGCAATGCGTTCGAGGTCGCCCACCAGCGCCACCTGCTCGCGGATAACGTCCGCGAGGTCGGCATCCTTGATGAAGCGTTCCACCACGTCCAGCCGTTCGTTGATCCGCACCGGGTCCTTGATCGGCATGGCGATCCAGCGTTTCAGCAGGCGTCCGCCCATCGGCGTCAGCGTTCGGTCGATCACTTCGGCGAAACTGCATTTCTCGCGTGCGCCGTTCGACGAAAAAAGCTCCAGGTTGCGGATCGTGAACTTATCGACCCACACGTAGTCGTCCTGGTCGATGCGGGCGATGGAGGCGATGTGCCCCGTCTCGCGGTGCTCGGTGAATTCGAGGTAGTAGAGAATGGCCCCGGCGGCCGAAATGCCGCTGGTGAACTGCTCCACGCCGAAGCCTTTCAGCGATTTGGTCCCGAACTGCTTGCAGAGTTTCTCGCGGTTGACCTCCTCCGAAAAGACCCATTCGTCGAGGCGGTAGGTGTAGAGTTTCGAGCCGAACGAACCGGAGAAACGGTCCTCGTAGCCGCGCTGATAGACCACCTCTTTGGGCTGGAGATTCGAAATCAGCTTATCGACGTAGCTGTCCGAACCTTCGGCCACGTAGAATTCGCCCGTGGAGATGTCCAGAAAAGCCACGCCCGTGATCTGCCGGCCGAAATAGACCGACGCGATGAAGTTGTTCTCCTTGTTGGCCAGGATGTTGTCCCCCAGCACGATGCCCGGAGTCACCAGCTCGATGACGCCGCGCTTGACGAGCCCTTTCACCAGCTTGGGGTCCTCCAACTGCTCGCAGATGGCCACGCGCTCGCCGGCCCGCACCAGCTTGGGCAGATAGGTGTCGATGGCATGGTAGGGAAATCCCGCCAGCTCGACGTACGCCGCCGATCCGTTGGCGCGGCGTGTGAGCGTGATGCCCAGTATGCCGCTGGCCTTGATCGCGTCGTCGCCGAAGGTCTCGTAAAAGTCGCCTACGCGGAACAGCAGTATGGCGTCGGGATGCACCGCCTTGATGGCATAATACTGCTTCATCAGGGGCGTCTCGACATATTTTTTGTCGATTTTCTTGTCTGAGGCCAAAATAAAAAATTGTATAAATTATACGGCAAAGATACAAAAAAATCGGACCTTTGCAATAGCCGATTGCCAGCGGAGCCGTAAAACCGCCCGGCATATAAAAGCATCGTTACGCCATCAAAGATAGCCCTTTTTTGGATGCCGTGCAAAGCCGGAACTCAATTTTTTTTCGCTTTTTCCGGCTGTTTTTCCGGCAGCAGCGTCAGATGATCCCGCTTTCGGCGAAGACTTTCCGGTAAAACCCGGCTTTCCACTCCACCGGCCGCGGATAAGCCCGCGACGAGGAGGGCATGCGCCACAGTTTCAGGTCGCGTCCGGCAAAGTGCATGGGCACCCACCCGCCCACTGCGGGCTCGTCGCAGCCCGTGACGGCGCGCAGCGTGTCGGTAGCTTTCTGCCCCGTGGTGACGATGTTCCCGCAGGCGGGAATACGGGCCAGCAGGGCCGCGAGATCCACTTCGCGCACCACTTGAAGAAAATTATCCGAAGCGTTGTCTTTCAGTCGTATAACCTCCACTGCCGTATCGTAGAGCGCAATACCCCGCTCGCGGCAGAACGCCTCGATGCGCTCCTTGTCGAAACGCCGTCCGCCGGGCTCCAGGAAGTGCGTCTTGTCGCCCGCGGCCAGGTAGCCCACGATGCGCCACATGTCGTTTTGCAGATTGGGATAGAAGAACTCCATCGACCAGCGGATGCGCTTGGGAGGGAAGCTGCCCAGCATCAGCAGGCGGGCATTTTCGGGCAGAAAGGGTTCGAGGGGATGCTGTTCGCTATTCATAGAATTGATCGTCGAAATTTACAAGATACAATTTATCGGTGGCGCGCGTCAGCGCCGTGTAGAGCCAGCGGAGCATGTCGCGCGTCATCGGCTCGTCGCCGAACAGGCAGCGGTCGATGAAGACCGCCCGCCATTGGCCGCCCTGCGCTTTGTGGCACGTGACAGCGTAAGAGAACTTCACCTGAACGGCGTTGAAATGCGGATTCTCACGGATTTCCTTGAAGCGTTTGAGCTTGCTCTTGATGTCGAGGTAGTCCTTCTCGACCTCGTAGAAAAGGCGCGTGGACTCTTCGCGCGTGAGCGACGGGGATTCCGAAGCGATCGTGTCCAGAAGTATCTTGCACTCGATCTCCGCGCCGTCGTAGTCGGGAAATTCGAGCACGGCGTTGGCGAAGCGGAAGCCATAGAAATCCTCGAAGCGGCGCAGGCGCTTCAGCCGCGCGATGTCGCCGTTGGCGATGAAGTTCATCGGACAATCCTCCGTATGTTCGGGAAAATAGTAGTTGTTCTTGACGACCATCAGCATATCGCCGCTCTCGATCTCCTCCTCGGCGCAGAGCACGTTGCGCCGGATACCCTCATTGTAGCGGTTGGCGCGCTTGTTCGACCGCGTGACGACGATCGTTTCGTCGCGGCCGTAAAGGGCGTAGCAGTCCTGCAATTTTTCGAGGAACTCGCCGCCCTCGATCCGCTCGACATCCGGGAAGCCGAGCCGGAAGCGGGGAATCTCGTAAAGGCCGTTTTCAAGCATGCAGCGCACCACCGTGGCGTTGAACAGGATGCCCGACTGCGCCTCCTGCCGCACCACTTCGTCCATCGTGCCGTAAATGATGTCGCCGTAGGCGTCCATCGACGCGGGATCGAGCGCCGGGCTGAAATCGGCCCCCACGGGCGGCAGCTGGGCGCTGTCGCCGACCAGCACCAGCCGGCACCCGCGGCCGCTGCGGACATACTCCACCAGGTCCGAAAGCAGCGATCCGCTGCCGAAAACCGCCCCGCCGCCCGACGCATCGGAAAGCATCGAAGCCTCGTCAACGATGAACACCGCTCCGCACTCCCGGTTGAAATCGAGCGAGAATTTCGATTCGTAATCGGCGTTCGTGCGCTGGCGGTAGATGCGTTTGTGGATGGTAAAAGCCTTTTCCTGAGCGTATTGGGCCAGCACTTTGGCGGCCCGCCCCGTGGGCGCCAGCAGCACGGGTTTGATTCCCAAATCTTTAAGCGCCCCGACCAAAGCCCCGATGAGCGTCGTTTTTCCGGTGCCCGCATAACCGTTCAGCACGAAAATCCTCGAAAAATCGTCGTCTGCAAGATATTCGGACAACTTTTCTATGATTTTTTTTTGCCCGGGAGTTGTTTCGAAACAAATTTTAGCGTAAATTTGGGTCGCGATACGTGTGCTGAGCATGCGTCGGTTTTTAATTTAGTGCAAAATTAATAACAAATATCTATTAAAATGAAAAAACTCGTTCAAATCATTCTTGCCGTAGCTATCGTGGGCCTGATCTACGTTATCTACGTCCAGATCTCCACCCCGATTCGTTTCGATCAGGAAATGAAGACGAAGAAGGCACAGGTTATCGACCGCATCAAGGACATCCGTACCGCACAGCGCGCATTCAAGTCGAAATACCAGCACTTCACCGGCAGCTTCGACTCGCTGACCGCTTTCGTACTCACCGACACGCTCGAAATGGAGCGCAAGATCGTGGACGAGGACGACTCGGTGGCAATGGCCATGCTGAAAAAATCGGGCAAGAAGAACATCGAGAAGTTCAAGGTAGCCGTGATCGACACCATTTTCGCTCCCAAGAAGGTGAGCCGCGAGGATGTCGAGAATTTCCGCTACATCCCCGGAACCGACAAGAAGGCGGAGTTCATCATGGAAGCCGGCGTCATCACGACCGAGTCCAAGGTCGTAGTCCCGGTCGTGGAGTGCCGCGCTCCCTACAAGATGTTCCTCGACACGGTCACCTACCGTCAGGAGGTCATCAACCTGATCGACGACGAGGAGAACAACTTCAACCGCTATGCCGGTGTCAAGTTCGGCTCGATGGATTCCGGAAACAATGAGGCCGGTAACTGGGAGTAACACGCCGCAGGCAGGCTATACGGTGTCCATTCAGCGCTCGTTGGATGGACACTCTTTTTCGGTCCCTGCGCTGTCGGACATCCCTGCGGAGCACACGGCCGTGCAGGTCGAACTGCTGCTTCCCCGCACGATGCTCGTCCCCGCAGAGTTGTTCGACGAAAAACACGCCGCCGAGCTGCTCGCGGCGAACGGAATGCCCCCGGCAGCGGACGAATGCGCCGTATGCTGCGGCCGGGAAGAGGAATATGCAGCCGTCGCGGCGATTAACCGCGAAATCCTGCGGCAGATCGAGGAAAAACTCGGCGACCGGGCCCGGTTCACCACCCCGCTGCTCCATACGCCGCACGATGCGACCAAAACCGTATGGATGTGCCGCCGCGCGGAACTGTTATATATAAAGGTATACGACGACGGGGCCCTGCAACTGGCCGAGGTGATTCCCGCAGGGTCGGATGCCGACCTCGCCTACTTCTTCGAGCGGCTGAACGGCTGTTTCCCGCTTGCGGGGTTCGAACTGCGCATCGCGGGCGACTCCCCCAAGGCGGCCCGCAGACTGCTGGGAAAACGTTTCAAACAAGCGACATGCGAATAGTAAGCGGAAAATACAAGGGCCGGGCGATCAATCCGCCCCGAAACCTGCGGGCGCGGCCGACGACCGATTTCGCCAAGGAGAACCTCTTCAACGTATTGGGCAACCTGGTGGATTTCGAGGAGTGCGACGTGCTCGACCTTTTCGCCGGCACCGGGTCGATCAGCTACGAATTCGCATCGCGCGGGGCGCGGAGCGTCACCTCGGTGGAGATCAACGCCGTCCACTACAATTTCATCCGGCAAACCGCCGCACAGTTGGGAATTGGGAATTTCTACCCGGTGAAAGCCAATGTGTTCCTCTACCTGAAAAGCTGTCCGAAGCAATTCGACATCATTTTTTCGGACGCCCCCTATGATCTGGAAGGCAGCGAACAGGTCGTGAAACTGGTCCTTGAAGGCGATCTGCTGCGTCCGGGCGGCATCCTCATTTTCGAGCACTCGAAAAAAATGGATTTTTCGGCTTATCCCGAGTTCTGGCAATTAAGGAGTTACGGAAGCGTGCAATTTTCTTTCTTCAAAAAGCCGTGAAAGCATTTGCCGATTCAAAAAATTCCATTATCTTTGCACTCGCAATAACCGGAATGGTGCGTTAGTTCAGCTGGTTAGAATACGTGCCTGTCACGCACGGGGTCAGGGGTTCGAGTCCCCTACGCACCGCAGACGAAGAAACGAGATGGTTACCGCAGCCGTCTCGTTTTCTTTTGTTTATGCCCTATTGCACGATGCGTCAAAGCGTTAGGAAATCCGCTTCAGGTTACATATGGCTTACGCGAAACCGCCCCGAATCCGTTCCTGCGGACACTTCGGGACGCCCGAACGTAACCCATTCGTAACCGGCGCATCGCAATCGCGTAACCTTGCCTCGGCTTGTCTTCGCGGCGTCCTTCATTGACTTTACCTATTTGTCAATCAAATAGTTGTGTTGGACTATTTTTGTCGAACCAATAAGTAAAGTATCGTTATGAAGAAAGACACGAACCAGCGGTTACACGAAAACGCCGCGAGACCGTCCCGCAGGTTACGGGCACAGAAAAGTACCTTCGCCGTAATTTTTATCATTCAGAAAGGCAAGATCCGCGAAGACGGCACCGTCCCTATCGTAGCGCGCATCACCGTCAACGGCGAAATGGTGCATTTCGCTACGAGAATGTACATCCATCCCGACCGCTGGCTGCCGAAAGATTACCGCACGGCGGGCAAGACCAAAGAGGAGAAACAGATCAACGAGATGCTCGAAGAGTTGCGCGTGCTGATACGGCGCAAATACGACGAGATGCTTCGGCGCGAGGAGGTCATCACGGCCGGCAAACTCAAAAACGCCATCACGGGACTCGACCAGAACGCCACTACGTTATTGCAGGTTTGCGACCGTTTCATCGAGGATTATACCGACCTGCTCAAAACCGAGCAATGCTGCCGCGAAACGTATCTGCGTTACAAACTGACCCGCAACCGACTTGCGGAGTTCATGCAGGCGCGCTACCGCCTGCCCGATATGGCGGTCAAGGAGCTGCATCCCCGCTTCGCTACCGATTTCGACCGATGGCTGCGCATGAACTACCGGCTGACGAACAATTCGACGATGAAGTTGATGCGGCAGTTGAAGACCATGTTGCACGTCGGCTATTTGAACGGCTGGTCGAAGAACGATCCGCTAGCGGGCTACAAACTCCATTTCGAGAAGGTGGACAGAGGCTACCTGACCGACGAAGAACTGGACCGCCTCGCGAATAAGATATTCGCCATGAAACGGCTCGAAGTCATCCGCGACCTCTTTCTGTTCAGCTGCTATACCGGCTTGGCCTATATCGACCTCAAACATCTATCCGCCGATATGCTCCGCCGATGGCCCGACGGCAATCTCTGGATCGACACCAAACGGCAGAAGACCGATGTTCCCGTGCATGTGCGTCTGCTCGACGTTCCCATACGATTGATCGAGAAATACGACGGTACGGCCAAAGGCGGCTTGCTTTTCCCCGTCCCGTCGAATCAGAAGGTCAACTCCTACCTGAAAGAGATTGCAAGCGTGTGCGGCATCGACAAGGATTTGACATTCCACATGGCGCGGCACACCTTCGCTACGACCGTTACGCTGGCCAACGGAGTACCGATCGAAACCGTATCGAAGATGCTCGGACATACGAATATTCAGACGACGCAGATTTATGCGCGGGTCATCGACACGAAGATCAACAACGACATGGAGGTCCTCGCCGGCAAGCTGAACGCCAAGGCGATGATTCGCCCGACAACGGTTGCGGCCGGTTTATAAACAGATTTTTATGGAATTGCAAATCATACAGAACAAGATTCACGAGGTGCGCGGCGTGCGGGTGATGTTAGACAAAGACCTCGCGGAGTTGTACGGCGTCGAAACCAAGGCTCTCAACCGTGCCGTCAAACGAAATATCGAGCGTTTCCCGGAGCGGTTCATGTTTCAGCTGACCAAAGAGGAGGCTTTAAGGTGCCGAATTGGCACCTTAAACGATATGCCGCTTGAACGAGGCAAACACCTGAAATATCTACCCTATGCCTTTACGGAGCAAGGCGTTTCGATGTTGTCTGCCGTATTGCGAAGCCCGACGGCGATTCAGGTCAGCATCTCGATTATGGATGCGTTCGTCGCCATGCGCAACTGCATCCTGACACGAACCGCCGAATCGGTCGAGATCGCACGACTCCGGGAGCGGATTCTCGAACTCGAACAAACGACCGAAGAGATATTGGGCGGAGTCAACGATTTGTCGGAAGACGTGCGCAAGGATATCGAAACGATTTACGAAGCGATCGGAGCATTATCGGTCGAACTGCCGAAACGGAATGCAGCCCGAAGACCGATCGGATTTCGGGTTACCCCTGAAAAGGAACAGTAGCGCAACGGAGACAAAGTATCTCTTCCGTACTCGCCGCCCCGTCTACCTTTACGCCAAAGGAGAGACGAGGTGGCGATTTTCGGTCTGAAATATTACGCTGAACTTCGCTCGAAGTACAAAGGCGTTTTGTGGCGCGTGGAGATTTCGGAGCGGGGGTACGCAGGTCCGTCGGAGGAGATGACCTTCGACGGCGGTGCACCGTTGCAGATCACGTGGGAGAAACGGGGCGACGAGTTCTACGTGCCGGTCAAGGCTTCGGAAGCGACCATCAATATCCTCTGCAAGGAGAATTTCCATTACCTGGCTCTGTTTACCTCCGATCCCCGTTATTTTCGCGTCTCGATTTTCCGCAATCGGCAGCTCTATTGGCGGGGCTACGTAACCTCCGACCTCTACTCCGAGAACTTCACCGCTCCGCCCTATACCGTCACGATCAAGGCCGTGGATGGTTTCAACCTCTTGTCGAGCATTCCGTTCCGCGACCTCGTACATATCGGCACCGCGGGCAGACGGTCGCTGTGGGAACTGCTCTCCTCCTGCATCGACCTGTTGGAGTTGGATTTCGATACGGCGGACTGGATGGATCTGTATGCCGAAGGGATGGACGAGAACGCCTCTCCGCTCCGTCAAACCTATATCGACCTCGAACGGCTCTACTACGTCTACGAGGAGCCTACCTATCGCGACATCCTCGAACTGTGCCTGCGTCCGTTCGCCGGACAGATCTTCCAGTCGAACGGCGCCCTGCATATCCGCCGTGCCGTGTCGCTCTACCGAACTGCCCGTCCCGTGAATTTCTACCGCGTCGGCACGGAGCATCCCGTCGGGCGGGTCGTTACGGGCAGCGGACTGCGGCTCGTGATCCATACAGGTGCGCAGGTCGTCGCGTCGGCGGCCCGCGAGCGCATCGACGGTATGTGGACGGGCGACCTGCACATCGAGGGAAGTTCGACGCTCGACATCGTCCCTGCGCTGCGCAAAGTCTCGGTCGATGTAAAGAACAAAAGCCTCGACAACCTGATAGCCCGCATCGGGTTCTACGATCCCGACGCGTGGACGGATCCGCACGGCTTCGTCTCCGTGAAAAGCGGGGAGGAACTCTATTTCAGCGGCGAGGATGCCTATCGGGGTGCGGAGGTCGTAACTCGGGGCTTTCCCGTCGAGCAGTGCAACTTCCCGCTCGTATGGGAGTTCGGGTTGCAGACCTACCATCGGGAATGGGGACTGGGTATTTACCGCCCGAACGAAAGCGTCGATGTCGCGGTGCATTACGGCGTTCGCATCGTCGGCGAAAAGGCGACATACAGCCTCGCCGAGAGCGGCTCGTGGGTGCAGTCCTCCGACGGGGAGATCGCGAGTACGGTCAAGACCGGCAACGAGCAGAATATGAAGATCGAGATCGACGGCATCCCCTGCGACGGCGAGTGGCGGTTCTTCATCCGGCAGACGCTCATCGGCAAGATCACGACCTATACCGACCGCTTCGGCAACCCGAGCGGCCGCACCTCGGGCTATCAGGAGAGCGCCGCGTTCCGCAAGATGACGCTCTCAATCGATGCGGGCGACAGCTATGACAAGGGTTTGCGCTACGAATCGCTCGTCGATCCCGCGAACAATGTCGATATGTCCGTAACGCTTCCCGTGAGCGATATTCCCGCCATTCCGAACGACCGGCTGCTCTATGCGCTCTACTACCTCGATGCCGGCGGCAACCCCACGCGCATCTGGCATACGAAAGGTCGGAACGACTACGACACGCTGGTCGGTCATATCGTGCAGGGAGCATTGCGGTACAAGCAGCTGCCGAGCCGGCGCATCACGGGCGAGATTTTCACGGGACAGCATATCGATATGAATACGGTGGTTCGGGACGACAAGTTCCTGAACGCCGCCTATTACTTGAACTCCATCGAGCTGAATGCCCTCGACGACTCCTACAACAGCGAACTCACGGAGATGCCGCATCTGCTCGCAACGGAGAGACCGCCGGAGGGCGACGACTGCATAGCGGTCGCGACGCTGTCCTTCACGGTCGGCAAGGCGATCCGCTGCCTGAACCGGCTGCTGCTCCAATCCTCCGATAAAAAGACGGTCTATGCCTTCGATACCGCTACGCGGCAGGTGCGGGAGATCTATCGCAGCACGACGTCCTTCGAGATGTTCGAGGCGGACGAAGGGTTCGTCGCGGTGGACGGGCAAGAGGTCCGCTACCTCGACTATCGCGGTACGGTCGAACGGATATACGTCCCGCCGGAGGAGTACCGCAACGTCGCGACCTGCATGGACGGGTATATTCATATCCTGAAATCTTACCGGCAGTATATCGGTCCGCGCAGCGGCAATGCCGGCGGACGCAGCGCCGCCACGGCTGAGGACGAGGAGCCGAACTACCGCACCTATCGCTACCTCTCGCGCCCGGAGTGCAAATACGTTTCGCCCGATGCCTCGACCGGCTATCGCGGACGGGGATATGCCTACGAGGGTACGCCGATGTCGGGTGCGATCCTCGCCCTGCGGCGCACGGAAAATACGATCGTCGTGAACACCTCGCATGGCGCCTATCTGCACGACAAACGGTTCCACCAGCCCTGCAAGATGCTGCAATTCGCTGCGGGCGAGCAGATCGTCACCGTCTCCGACAACTATATCGGCATCAACGCCGACGATATGCTGTGGTTCTACCGGCGGGATTCGATTACCGAGCGGACGCTGCTCCGGCGGTTGGGACGCTGGGCGGATCATGCCGACCATACGATGAGCGAGGTCGTGCACTCCTACGACGACGGCATCTTCATCCGGAACTTCCGCGACGACACGACGACCGACGTTCGGAACGTCGCCGGCTGGGGCGAGAACATCATGGGGCTATTTTTCATCTACGGCGACCTCTATATCGTGCGCGAACGGACGATTTACAAATACATTCCTGAATAAGTGCGAAACTATGGAAACACTATCCATCATTCTGAACTTCATCCTCGCCAGCGGACTGGCGGGAACGATTCTCTTTTTCAACGCGAAGAAGCGCAAGGAGAACGCGGCCGCCGACTCCGCCGAATTAGCAAACACGGAGAAGGTCGTGGCGATCCAGTCCGAGCAGATCACGCGGCTGGACGGGCGTGTGGAGAAACTCGAAGAGAAGGTCGGCAAACTCGAAATCATCATCGAGCACAAGGACGTGGAGATCGACCACAGCCGCATCGTCATCCGACAGGCATACAAATGCGAAACGCCGCCCGAACATTGTCCGGTCTTGCTCAAAAGAGCCGAGTTGGAACGCAGGCGCAAAGAGAACGACGAAAATAACCGAAAATCATAAAGCAATGAGCAGAGGATTGAGTAATTGTAACCGACGCCGCGGAGCGAGAGCAGAACCCGCTTCGGGCTCTGCCGAGCCGCAAGGAGGAAACGATTGCTACAATGACATTCCAGAACGAATAACAGATATTATGAACGAGAAAACTTTGCCGAGAGGGATGCGCAATCGTAATCCCGGCAATATCCGCCGATCGGCAACGAAGTATCTGGGCGAGGTTGCGCCCTCGCGCGATACGGCATTCAAGCAGTTCGAGACGATGGCGTGGGGCTACCGCGCGATGTTCGTGCTGCTGGACTCCTACTCCCGCAAGGGTTATCGGACAATCCGGCAGATGATCTCGCGCTACGCTCCGCCCGTCGAGAACCATACCGAGAACTATATCCGTTGCGTGTCCGAATGGTCGGGCATCGGTGCCGACGAGCCTGTCGATACGCAGGCGGGCGAAACGATGATCCCCGTCGTGGCTGCTATGTCGCGCGTGGAGAACGGGCGGCCGGCGGTACTATCGGACGTCGAGACAGGCTGGACGCTCTATCTGCAACACAAACCCTAAACAGCCATGTCCCGGAGAATCGCCGATTTACTTATAAAGATCGGGGCCGACTCGTATGAGTTCCAACAGAAGGCGCAACAGGTCGAGAAAGGACTCGGCTCGCTCGAAAAGAAGCTGACCTCCATCGGCAAGTCGCTCTCGCTGAAGCTCACCGCACCCCTTGCGGCATTGGGCGGCGTGTCGCTACACCTGGCCGATGTACAGGCCAAAGCCGAGGCGAAGGTGCAGCAGGCGCTCAAGGTTACGAATCAGGCCGTCGGTTACAACTTCCGGCAGCTGGCCGACTACGCCTCGGAGTTGCAGGGCAAGACGATTTTCGGCGACGAGACGATCCTCGACAAATCCACCGCCCGCCTGTTGGCTTTCACCAACATCACGGGCGAGAACTTCAAGCGCACGCAGGCGTTGGCATTGGACCTTGCTACGGCGTTGGAGATGGATTTGGGTTCGGCGTCGTTGCAGTTGGGCAAAGCGCTCTCCGATCCCGCGACGAAACTCTCGTCGCTATCGCGTGCCGGCATCACCTTCTCCAAGGAGCAGACGGAGGTAATCAAGAAACTCGCCGAGACGGGCGACATAGCCAAAGCGCAGGCGATGATCCTCGACGAGTTGGAGCGTAAGTTCGGCGGGCAGGCCGAAGCCGCCGCACGGACGGGACTCGGAGCCGTGCAGCAGCTCAAGAATGCGTGGGGCGACTTCCTCGAATGGATCGGTGCGGCCATCATGCCTTTCGCGACGAAGATAGCGGGTGCGCTCTCGACGGTCGTGCAGATGCTGCAATCGATGTCGCCGGCGATGATGCAGACGATCGTCGTCGTGGCGGGGCTGATCGCAGCGGTCGGTCCCCTTTCGCTCGGAATCGGCACCGTGATCAAGGTGCTGCCGATGCTGGCAGCAGGATTTACGGCATTGCTATCGCCCGTCGGATTGATTATGGCGGCGGTCCTCGCGCTCGGTGCGGCGTTCGCCTACGCCCGCATCCAAAAGCAGAAGATGATCGACGAGATGGCCGAGACCGAATCGCTCGACGAACTCGAACGCAAGTTGCAGGAGAATATCGCCGAGCAGAAAGAGATCATCGCCACGACGACCAAGACGCGGATGGTTCCGAATTTCGGAGGATTGGTCGCCGGTTTTACCTTGCAGAAAGTACCCGACGAATCGAAACTCGCACCCTTGCGCAAGGAGTACGACTTGCTGACGGCAGCTATCGAGAAAAAACGCGAAACGGAGAAGAAAGCCGCCGAAGCGCAGGCCGAACTGAACAAGGTAACGGACGAGGCTCGCAAGCAAACCGAGGAACTGATGAAGTCCATCGCCGGAACCAACGCGCAGACGGAACAAAGCACGGGTATCATCGGCAAATTGCAGGCGCGGATCGAGGCTCTCGAAAAGAAGAAACTGCTGCCCGAATCGACCGTCGAGGATATCGCCGCGGCGAACGCCGAGATCGAGAAGCTACAAAAAGAGCTGGAGCGCATCAAGAATATCAAGCCCGAAGATCTGAAACCCGTCGTCAAGATGGACGGTATTCTGCCCGGGGGCTTCGAGTTGGAACTGCCGGCGCCGAAACTCAAAATGGGCGATCTGAAACCCGTAACATCGCAATACGCGCAGCAGATGCAGACGATATTCGGTGCGGTGCGCGAAGGATTGTACGGCTGGGCAGACGACAGCAGCGCATACTTGCAGGAGCACATCGCCGATACGGTTTCGATGGTCGAGAATTACACGACGGCACTGACGGCAAAAGGCTGGTCGTTCTCGGCAGCATTGGAGCATGTCCACGCCACGATTGCGGAGGTGATGACGCGCTTCGATCAGCAGGTGTCGAAGTTTATGGCCGACAGCATCGTCGCAGCGGCGGAGGCTATCGGGCAGATCATTGCCGGCGATTTGGGATTCGGAGGACTGATGAAAGCGATCTTGACGCAGTTCGCCAATTTTTTGAAGAATATCGGCTCGCAGCTCATCGAGTTCGGCGTGATGATCATCGCCTTCAAATCGGCGTTGAAATCCGTTCTCGCCAACCCGTGGGCGGCGATCGCCATCGGTGCTGCGATGGTCGCGGCGGCAGCCGTAATGACGGCGCTCATCAACAAGAATGCGAAGAAGAGCGTGCCTGCGCTGGCCAACGGCGGTCTGGCATACGGTCCTACCTATGCGATGGTCGGCGACAATCCCAATGCAGGCACGGATCCCGAAGTCATCGCACCGCTGTCGAAGTTGCAGGCGATGCTCCCGACGGGCGGCAGCGCGCAGAATCTACGAATAACCCTCGGCGGTCAATTGACTGCCAAGGGTCGGGATTTGGTGTATGTTCTCGGAAAGGAGAACTTCAAGTCAGAGGTGTTGGGTGGGTGAGATTAACTAAAAACTTTTTTGTTTTATCGTTTATAATTCCCATTTTAATTTGATCATAGGATAATCCTAAATGAATATCCATATTTTCTGGGGAAATAAAATAAAATTCTCCTTCTAAATATAAAACATGTTTATTCAGCAACTCTGTTAAAAGCGTTTTTCCTATTCCTGTACCGCACACTCTTCGGTTGTTGATTTTATCTTTGAATTTAGCCATGCGGCCTTTACTATGAGATTTAAATAAAACTATAATTTTCCTAAGTTTTTTAAATAACGAAAGTTGTTCTTCGGTTAACTCTGACAAAATTTTATTATGACTCCAGTATGCATCAAAAGGGTAATCGGGACGCTGTGATGTAAAGATATTTAAACATTCTGTATTTCTATTTCTATATAATAATATATATTGCCCATTATGTGAATAATCAATATTTAGATGTTCACAATCAAACACTATTGTATTATCTGAGTTTATGTTCGTTGTGTTTTCAATAATTATTTCACTGGGATAACTATAGAGTGTATTACAAGTTATAGAGATAGGCGGTATTAAAATACACCTACTCTTATTTAACTGAATTTTAGCATCATCTGCATCAATGGCCACATCTGATAAGAAATCGCCAATAAATAGAGTTTCTGATTGAGGGAACTTACATTCATAGTTATATGATTTATCATCAATCTGGAATGAAACATCGCAGTATAACGAAGTTTTATCAATATTAGTCTCATCAATAGATAAACTGGTTACATGTTCTGAATTATCTAACGATTTAATAGACGCATATAAAAATGGTAATATTTTACGGTCTAATTTTCTATCTTTTGATAACTTATCGTATATAAAGAAGAACATAAAAGCATCTTTATAAACTGTATTTAGATATTCATATGCCAAATTTGCATATGAATCATTTTGAATTAATCTCGCGATAATATAACTTTCGAATACCGCATTTTGAATCTTTTTATTTTCGATAAATGGATGTTCTTTTATCCAATTGCATATTTTCTCTTCATATAAACTATCAAATGTATTATCTCCCGTTATATTTAAATTAATGGGTTTAGATAAAATAAACGCAATAATTCTATAGCACTGTTCGTCTATATTATATATAGTGTTATATACATTATCTTTAAATGAGTTAGACCTCCCATTTAATAAAGAAGGTAACAAATTGATATTGATTTTTTCTTCCTTATCTCTATTGAGAATTAGCTCTATAATCGTAATTATCAGATCTATATTTTTATCATTCTTTGCTAATAGTTCTTCGTGAAGTTTTTTATAATTACGCTCTTGTGATAATAATAATGTTATTGATAATAGAACAGGTGCATAACCAATAAATGATAAATATTGGGATTTTTTAATGTCTGATTGGTTTTTAAAAAATCCCTCTATTGTTTCAATAATATAATCCCGGACAATTATATATTGTTGCTCGAATCCTTGGATATCTAATTGCTTGTCAATAAATTCTTTTGCTTGTCCTATTGTAAAAGCTTCTATGCTTAACAAAGAAACTTTGACACCTTTTTCATCAAGATATAGATATGTATGGTCAATGGCTTGTGTTCTCCCTAAAATCACGACACAAGTATTGGGCGAAGTTTTACTAATTGATGCAATATTATCCAGAAAACTATCATATCCATTGGCTGTAGTTTTTAGGTAACCTTCATCCATCGCGTCAATTATCAAAAATGATTTGCCGGTACGTAATTGTGCAATAAAAATTGGCGCGTCGTCATATCCCAGACTATCGAATAATATGCCAGTTAGGGAATTACTTCCAACAGCATCATGCAAACTAAGATTAAAAATGGGGGCAGTATAATGTGCTGATAAATATTTGGATAGTTCGCTTTTCCCTGTTGCACCCGCCGCAGAAATACAAATAACATTGGGAATATCATCTTTCTCAACATTAGTTTCATTTATTTTTAAGATAGGAGCTACATATTTTTTATTTTCTGAATCTTTTACATAAAATGATTTTGCTGACGATGCAATTGGAAACTCAAAAGGTAATTTATTCTGCAAATATTTGTCTCCTAATCCAAACAGGGTAATAGTATTCTCTTTCATAAGAAAATTATATTTAGTAATACAAATATACCAAATTAATTGATATGATTATATGATTGTTACAAAAAATAATGACTATCACTTCCGAATGCAATCCAGCACTTTGAGTTCATCGTATCGCTGCTGGAGTTTCCGACGGATCATCTCGTTCAGGACTTCGAGATGGTCGCCGACAAGGACGGCGTCCGCTTCGGTCAAGCCGTATCGTCGTATCGATTCCGGAGTCAAACGGAGCGGAGCGTTGCGGCGCAATCCCATCTCGCAATGGTGATAAAGGAACGATTCGTAAATACGTTCGATATATTCAGCGGTCAATTCTTCCACGGTTTCGATATGCACTTCGTGGAAGATGACGATGAGCGGATCGTCGGGCGCAACCGCATCGCCCCTGCCGAAAAACTCCCGCAACGACAAATATTCGCCGTCTGCATTTTTTATCGAAAATGACAGGACAGATGCGTGTTCCCACAGCGCATAAATATGGTGATGCGAGCGTTCCGACGCCACCAGAAACGACCGCAATATTCGTGCGGTCAACGGTCGCACGACACGGCGATCCGGTATTCGATTCGTTGCTTTCATAATCATCGAAATGGCAGATAGGATCGCGTCTGTCCGCCGGGCAAAAAGAACGTGGGCCTACTGCCGCTTATACTGGAGAGGTACTGGTATACCCACAAAGGATAAGCACATATAGCCCACGCCGTAAAGCAGGGATATGACCATATCCCGAACCTTACGACGAGAGCCGTTCGATGCGAGAATACGGTGTGCTCAACCCTTTGTTAAAAATTACCAGTTTTCTCCAGAGTCAAGTCGGATAATATGTCGCACTCCGGCTGTGCGGAATGCAACTACAAAGATAAGGCATTCTTCGGAATTAGGGACTTTGTATCCCGAAAAAGGTTCGGCGAAGCGTTATTTTCACGTCGTTATGGACGAAGTTCGCATCAAAGACCTCGCGAGCGCTTCGGGACAGTTGGCGGAGTTCGACGCATTCGAATTCATCGTCGACGTCCCGACTGCCGCCGCATCGATGAAGGTTTCCGGCAAGGAGATCAAAGGCGTGATGGCTCCGAAGAAGCATACGCACGCCGTTGCCGACATCACGGGACTGTCCGGCGAACTCGACAAGAAGTTGGACAAGAAAGGCGGTACGATCTCGGGCGACTTGTCGGTTATGGGCGATACGTACCTGCGACGGCTTCATTTGGAGGAGTTCTTGGAGGTTCCCGAATACCGCTACAACCGCATCGAAACGGTCGTCGGCGATCGGTGGTCCGCTCCGGGCGGCGGCATCGTCGAGATCGTCTCGCCGGAAAACCGGACGTTGGTCGTCAAGTTGGAGGAGGGCGAAATAAGCACCTTGCGCGAGAACGACCTCTGTATGGGCATCTTCCTGAACTCGGCAATGGACGCGTCGAGCGGCAATACCGTCGATTCGGACGACTCGTTCGGCAACCGCGCCTATGCAGGTTTCACGACCTGCTACTTCCGGCTTACCGAGTGCCTCGACCGCGACACTTACGCCGAATGGCGGTACGAATTGCGCGAGGGTTACCCCTACCATCCGCAGGCGGCGATGCAGTTCGTTGCATTCGGCAATACGACCGACAAGGAGCGCCGGACCTCCCGCTACGAAACCCGCACCTACCTGCGCTTCCTCACGGGTATGGACGACTGGACGATCCGCACGGAAAATATCGCTGCTCAGTTCGGCGACCTTTCGAATCTCAAGGCGCACGGTCTGGATATGACCGGTTATTCGGCCTATCTGAAGAACATCTACCTCACGGGCTTCCTCTCGGACAAGTCGGGCGACTCGTGGTTCGACTCCGCTACGGGCGATATGCAGCTTTTCAACCGTTCGACGGGTTATGGCGTAAGTTTCCGCAACGGCATCCTGCGCTTCGGTCGCATCGACCCCGCGAAACCCGATGTCGGAACGGATTTCGACGTGTTGATGCAGACGATCTCCTCGACATTGGAGACTCTTGGTCGTATCAACTCGGACAAGTATGTTTCACCCGTGGAGAAGTCGTTTTTGAAAGAGCGCTTGCAAGATATCCGAACCGAGTACGAACAACTCCGCGCCAATGCCCTGCGGCTGCTCTCCGTGTTTCGTTATCGCAGCGCGAACGGCAAAGTACTTATGGTACACGGCAAGCGGCGCGTCGTCCGGTTGCTCGCCGACGAATGGACGCCCTACGAAGATGCCTATCAGCGGGCCGTCGCCGCCATCGGGAAATACACGCAGCCGAAACCGGAGTTCATTCCGATCGGGGATGATTTCGCCGATATAGAGGCTTACTACACGGCCCGGCGGACGATCGGGGCACTCTTGGACGAGGCGGCGAAAAGCGACGACAGCGATCTGGAGTATCTGCGCGAGAACTTTCAGGATAACTCGACGGAGATCGATGCCGGAAGCGGCGTGGTGCTGTCCGGGTTCGTCGGCGTAAAGGACGATACGGACAAGAAGGTCGTGGCGGGTATGGCAGGCTGCGCATTGAAAGGCGCTCCGACGTCGAAGCACGGCAAGTTGATGTTCTTCGCCGGTGCGGACGGTATCGAGAACGCTGCGACGGCTGCCACACGCATCTACGAAGACGGACACGTCGAAATGGCGAGCGGCATCTTCAGCGGATATTCGAAGGTGCAATTCAAATACTTCACGGACGAAGGTACGGACTACAACGCCTCCACCCGCAAATATACGCTAAACCGCAACTTCAACCTGATCGCCAACGGCGCAGATTTCGGCAGTTTCATCGTCTGGCTGAACCTGCCCGTATCGTCCGAGTATATCGGCAGCGTAGTGAACCTCTACGACTGTCCGATCCGCACGCGTTCTTCGCCGAACATCGTGCTTGCGGCGGACGACACGCAGTCGGGTATCGTGACGACACTGAAGAAAGATGCCTACGGAATGGGCTATCTGCCGGTTCCTCGTATCGAAACTTACGGAGGACTGCTGCAACTGTTAGCTGTGCCGTCGCCCTATTCCTCCGCCAAATGCATGTGGCACGTAACTTATCAGATGATGTTCGAATTCAAGATTTACGAAGAATAGAATTATGGCAATAGAACAAACAGGGTCGATTATAGGACGACCTGCAACCGGATCGGATACCGATACGATTACGCTCTCTCAACTCCCGAAGGTGACGACTTTGGCCGCCACCGACCTTATCGAAATCGACCGCAACGGTACGGGTGCTGCCGTGACTTTTGCAACGTTGGTCGATGCGATGACCGCTTCGCTCGGGCTGACCGGTATCGAGGAGGCACTGAACCATATTATCGGATAGCGTATGGCAGACTTTACTTCACTCGTTTTGCGGCTCGATGCGCTGCGGCAGCACCTTGCCGAGACGCTCCGCGACAAAGGCGTGGCGACAACCGACGAAGAGACGTTGGCATCGCTCGTCGATAAAGTCGCATTGGTGGACAGCACCAGCGGAATGAATCAGATCCGCAACGGCTACCAGCTCTTTCGGGGCAATACGACGATGTCGGTATTTCCGGAGTTCGACACGGCGTCGTTCGATTCGATGTATCAGATGTGCTACGGCTGTACGGCGCTGGAGCGCGTGCCGACGCTCGACACCTCGAACGTCGCGAATATGATGTATGCCTTTTACGGCTGTACGAACTTGCAGGAGATCGGCGGGCTGGACACTTCGCGCATTACCTCCGCCTCGGAGATGTTCCACGGTTGCAAGAGCCTGCGCAAAATCGGAGGAAGACTCGACTTCAGCAAGGTAACATCGAAAATCGACACGACGTTCGTCTCCTGCTCCGCACTCGAAACGGTAATCATCGACGGACCCGTCGATGTAGACATCGCCGTAAACGGCTGCCCGAAACTCACGGTAGAGAGTTTGGTATTCCTGTTGAATGCGCTATCCGATACAGGTAATGGCAAGACCTGCAATATCGGAGCGAAGAACCTCGCTAAACTGAATGCTATCCAAAAAGCGATCGCGACAGACAAAGGGTGGACGTTGACGTAAATGCTATTGCTCGAAACTTTCCCAGTCTACACAGAAACCGCTTACATTGGTCTCTGCCCACCGAAGATATTGTTCATCTTCAGCCTTGACCTCTGCCAGCGTTTTCCCTTTATGTTTGCCGAATCGCATCGTGTCGGAAGGTCCTAATTTGTCATTGGGCTTATGCTCCAATGCCTGTTCGATGTCGATATCCGGTGTGGCAGTCGGTTCGCCTATTACATTTACGAGAACCCATCCGCCACACCCGCAACAAGGAATCGGACGAGGTTCCGCATCGCTTTTCTTGCACCAATACGCATTTTCTCGTTGTCCGTTGCGTAGGTAATATCCCCAAGCATGACCGTATTCGCCTTTCGGGGCGATCTTCGTTACGACGACCGATTGGTTCCGATACCAGTCGGAAACTCGCCCATCGGGAAATCGTCTTACTTCGAACGGCAATGCCCGACCTATTCGATAGTATATCTTGAAAATGTTATCATGCGGATACATAATACAGCCTTTTTTATTCGGTACAATCGATCGCCACCTTGATCGCTCCGTCGCGGCGGTTTTCGAAGAGGTCGTATGCCTCAGCGATGCGTCCGAGCGGATAGCGGTGCGTGATGAGGGGCGTGGTGTCGATCTCGCCCGCCTCGATCAGGCGGAGTATCTCGGCGCAGTCGCAGCCGTCCACGCCGCCCGTCTTGAAGGTGAGGTTCTTGCCGTACATGTCAGGCAGCGGCAGCATCTGCGGCCGGTCGTAGAGCGCAACAATGACAACCGTCGCGTTGGGGCGGGCGCACTCCCACGCCATGCGGAACGTATCCTCGGCTCCGGCCACCTCCAGCACGACGTCGGCGCCGCCGCGATCGCTGTTTGCAAGGACTGCCTCGCGACACGCCTCCGGTGTAACCGTCAGCACCTCGGGATAGTGCTCCCGCACGAATCGCCGTCGTTCGGGCGATTTTTCGCAGACGATGATTCGCTTCGGGCGCTTCAATCTTGCGCAAAGCAGCGTGCAGATACCCGTCGGTCCGGCACCGATAATCAAGACCGTGTCGTCGGGCACAATCTCCGAAATCTTCGCCGCCCAATAACCTGTAGCCAGAATATCGCCGACGAACAATGCCTGCTCGTCGCTTACCGTATCGGGAATGCGGTTCAACCCTTGATCGGCATGCAGCACGCGAACATACTCCGCCTGCCCGCCGTCGATGCGGCAGCCCAGCGCCCAACCTCCGTCGGGATCGGTGCAGTTGTTCACGTAGCCACGCTTGCAGAAGAAGCATTCGCCGCAGAAGGTCTCGACGTTGACCGTCACGCGGTCGCCGGCCTTTACGCTGCGCACCTCCGACCCGACCGCCTCGACGATGCCGACCATCTCGTGGCCGACGATGATGCCCTCGACGGCGCGCGGCACGCTGCCGTGTTTGATATGCAGGTCGCTGGTGCAGATGCTTGCGAGCGTCACGCGCACGATGGCGTCGCGAGGATCCTGCAAGGCGGGGTTCGGCTTGTCGAGCAGCCCGAACCGCCCGTGTTCGATATAGGTATAGGCTTTCATCGTATTCTGTTTTCGTTACAAATTTAATCATTATTTACATACAAAATAAAATACCGGAGCCGCACATGATGCGGCTCCGGCTGCAATAAACAACTGATGGAGCACGATAGATTTCCTATCGAAAGAGACGTGTGCAACCCTGCTCCGGGGTTAGGACGGATGCTCCCCCGTTCGAGCTGCGGGGAGCATCCGTGCGTCGGTCTATTCCTCTTCGCCTTCGAACCACTCGCGGAAGTAGTCGTAGAAGCGTTCTTTGGTCCTATCCGCCATGCGATCGAAGTTCGTCAGGACGAACTCGCGACCTTCGGTATTCCACTCGGCCGGGGTCTCGATAGCCCGGAAATTTACCGGTTCGACGATTACGCCTTCGTACTCTTCCAACAATTCGCGAGCCTTGCGAGCCATATCGCGCACCTCGTCCGTCGCCTGCGCCCAATTCGTGGCATTCTTCGGGAATCTCTCTAAAAACCGTTCGATGTTCGTTCTCATAATTCGCTCTTTTTTAGTTGTTTATCGTACTGCAAACATAACATCGTTATTCGGAACACGCAAATTATTCGGCGACTATTATCGTATTTATTTTCAATAGATTAGATATTACAAAAAGATGGCGGAACCGAGCATTATCGTTGCCGGCGATTATTCCGCTTTCTCGATAATTACGAACCGATCGACTTCGGGAATGACTGCCAAGCCTCCCCATGTGCCGTGCAGTTGTCCGAGCGAGTCGATGAACTCGATCGTACCCTCCTTGCCGTCGTAACGGCTGTCCTCGTCGCGAAGATGGATAATGCGAATCTTGTCGCCTACCGTTGCATTTGCATTTATCGTTTTCATCACTTTATGTGTTTTCCGGTTTCGGGTTTTACCCCGCCGAGGAATATTTCTCGGCGGGGTCCGTCTCTCGTTTCGTCAATCGGTCGTCTCTTCCGATTCCCAACGCTCAGCGAGCAATGTAAGGATCCGGTTGTTGATGTCGTGATTTGCATTCGATAATTCGCCGTAGCGGTTACCGGCACGTCTGTTCTCGTCGGCAAGGCGTTGCATCTCCTTGCGGTTCTTCTCGAATTCGACCTCCAACCGGTCGAGTTCGGCGTCGATCTCCGTTCTTTTTCGATTCGCTGTATTCATAATCGAGTCGTTTAATAGATTGTGGTTCAATTGTTTATTGCACTGCAAACATAACATCATTATTCGGAGCGCGCAAGTTTGTCGGCAACTTAATTCAAAGAATATCAACTATTTATCAAGTATTTTCCATATGGTAAATATACATGCTGCCGAAGATTCGTTGCAGAAACAATGTCCCGCCTTTGAACGAAAACCGGAGCCGTACATCGTGTACGGCTCCGGTCGCAATAAACAACTGAATGGACGAAACGAGGGAAAGCCTCCCGTCGGAGGCTCGGAGCATTCGCTCCTTACGATCGGAAGTCGGTTACTAATCGACCGCCAGGTATTCCCACTTGCCGTCCCGATAGAGATATTTGCAACATATATCCTCCTCGATTTCTCGTTCGTAGGCGGCAACCGATTTATAAATCCGAGGCTCGGTATCGTACCGTTCATTCGATTTCTCGAACCGGCACTCTTCGAGACGCGCCTCCACATCGATTATGTTGCCTTGTTCGACCAGTGCCATTGCCGATTCCAATGTATTGTAGTGCGCTGACAACGCTTCGCCCAACGTATCGGGATGTCCGTCCCGCCATATATGAATGCTTTTGATTTTTCCGTCGGGAAGTCTTACTCCGATTCTTGCTCTTGTACTCATAATACACTCTATATTAGTTGTTTATTGCACTGCAAAGATGGCATCATAATTCGGAACACGCAAGTCTTTCTGCAATTATTATTGCATTTATTTTCAATATCTTACACGTTATAGAAGTGCGTCGCACACCTGTCGCAAAGCCTCGCGTTCATCGCCATCGAGCGAGCAGACGAAATCGTCGTTGCTGTAATAGTTGCCGTCCTCGTCCTGCTCGTCGAAGCAACGCTCATCGGCGGTCATAAGCACGGCAGCAAGGGCGCGATATTGAGTTGCAGTAATATCCGCAATCGTGTAAGTTCCGGTTTTCGTTCGGTGGAGTTTCATCGTCGTATCGTTTTATGCGCACCCTGCCTTTCGGCAAGGTGCGCGGTTATCGGTTACTCGATAGGAAAGACTTCCTGCCATCCGACTCTCGATACGCAACCGGACCGGTCCGCCCGTCGGATGATATAGGGAATACTGCTGCGGTCCTTTACATTGTCCATGAACTCGTAAACCACGCAGTCGCCTTGCAACCGGAAGCGCTGCCCCGCCGAAAGTTTATCGATCCGAATAGCCGGCTTCAGATATTCGGATAGGCGTCCCGTGTTGCAGATCTTCTTCCAGCGGATCTCATTCGACTGTGGGTTCATCTCGACCTCGACGATCAGTTCGTCCCCGTAGTCGTCTTCGGTGGTAAGCCACACCTTAACTGGTCCGTTCGCCGGAGCGAGGCTTTTAACCGTTACAGCCGAAAATACGTAATCGCTCTGCTGTCGCATATAGTTCGACGCGATCTGTTTTGCTTGTGCACTTGTCATGTTCGGGTGTTTTAATCGTTTATTATTCAGTTGTTTATTGTACTGCAAACATAACATCGTCATTCGGAACACGCAAGTTATCCGACAACTATTATCATATTTATTTTCAGTTATTTACGCTTGTGGCGAAAGGTCGAAACAGGCTCCGTACGGAGCCTGTTTTTCCATCTGCTTCCATCGAGGTTCAAGAGTTATTCGTCTGCCGATTCGAGAATGCGCTCGATCATTTTCTTATACGAATCATAGAAATGTCCGTTGTAAAAGAACTGTTCCGAATACCTGCCGCCATTGGTATGCCAGCGCCGGACGCTCGGATATTCTACACCGTCGATAATGGCAACGGCCTCGTGGTAATAGGTTTCGACCGGCAGCCATCCCCACTGCTTATCCCATCGTTTGCTTTTTTGGCAACTAACCAATTTATCGATTACCCGATACTCGAATTCCACCTTGCGACGCTCGCCTTTCACGATGACTGTCTTTTTCATAATTCGCTCTATTTTAGTTGTTTATCGTATGACAAACATAACATCGTTATTCGGAACACGCAAGTTATCAGGCGACTATTATCGTATTTATTTTCAGTTATTTAGAATAGCACAGGAGCGTACTCGAAGAGATTCATCCGCTGTTCGACCTCCTCGAAAGTCTGCCCGTATTTGAAACCTTCGGAAGACTTATTTTCGACCTTCGAGAGCAGTTGCAATTCGCGCCACAATTCAGGATGGCGGCGGCGCAACTCGGCGAAGACCGGAATGCGGCAGTTGGGGCAAAACCAGCAACCGCCCCGATGCGAGGTTCGGTAAAGAGGCGACAGCAGACCGTATTCTTCGCACTTGCGGCGGGCGTCCGCCTCGGTGTACCCGTACTTGGCGAGCAGACTCGTTTTACGGATATACCCTTTGTCCTGCATTCGTGCGAGGCGTCTCGGTTCGTCGGCCGCGATGCCGACGTACTGCACGACGCCCTGTTTGCGGAAACGACCGTAATAATGATGTATGGGCCGGATTTTGAGGTCGCGGTTGGCGCAACACTTGCCGCCGATGAGCCAGCCGCGCAGCATACCCTTATGCGTACCGCTCCCTATGACCGTATGGAATAACGTAAGATAGTCTTTCTCCGAACGGACGACATCGACCCGTACGCCCAAGGCGGCAAGACGCGGAATCGCCGTTGAGTAGATCCACTCGATGTGTTCGGGCATCTCACCGCTGATATTGCGCCGGTGGTCGAACATCACCTCCGAGAAGACGGCGGCATCGAGCGGCTCGCCATGTTCGAGGGCAAGGAGGATCGTAGCGATCGAATCCTTGCTGAATGAACACGAAGCGATATAGGCGTGATTGTCGTAAGTATGCGAAGACATATCAAAGGGAGAGGGTTTGCTGTTCGAGTCTCTTCTTGCAAATTGCGACATACTCCGGATTGGGTTCGAAGCCGATGTAATGGCGTCCTAATCGTCGGGCGACGACTGCCGTCGTTCCGCTGCCCATAAAGGGATCGAGTATGAGTCCCCCTTCGGGACATCCGGCTTCGATCGGCGTCTCGACCAATCGCGAAGGATACATGGCATAGTGCGCCTCGTGGCTCGGTTCATAAGGGATACGCCACACGCACCGCATATTGCGACCGCGAGGATTTATCTCGAGGCGTCCGTGAGGTTTTCCGCTGATGCAGCGATACTTTCCGCTTTTGCCGTTGAGCGTTACCGGATTTTTATAGCGATCGAAAGATGAGGCGGCATACGGCTCGAACTGCTGCTCGAAATAGTATCGCTGCGACTTGGTAAAGAAGAACATCTTCTCGAAGTCCACCGTGAAACGATCCCGCACGGAGGCAGGCATGCAGGCGGGCTTGTACCAAATGATCTCGTTGCGCAGCACCCAGCCGCGCAGGATCATTTCGTCGGCGAACTTGTTCGGAATATTGCACAGCGACTTGGAGGGAATACGGTGACGCGCCGTATCGACCTTGATATCTAAAAGGCAATCGCTGTTCTTCGAATTCTCGCTCCACTTGGGATCTTGTCGGCGGTTGTATTTGTAGGGTTTGCTGTACGAATCGCCCAAGTTCACCCACAGCGTGCCGGAGGGTTTCAGTACGCGGCGGCACTCGTCGAAGATCATGCACAGATGCGCGATGAACTCCTCGCGCGTAGGTTCCAACCCCAACTGTCCCGACCAACCGTCCGGCCACTCGATCGAGCCGATGCCGTAGTCGCGCATCTGCCAGTACGGAGGCGAAGTGACGATGCAGTCCACCGACTCGTCGGGAAGCAAACGTAGACCTGAGATGGCGTCGGTATTATAGATTGTGTTCAGTTGCATATCGAGTTAAGGCATTATTCGGCAATACGGCTTTCATATCGGTAAATCGTCATCAGAATCCGGTATGCCACCTGCGGGACGATGGCATTGCCGTAACATTTGATCGCTTCGGTGCACCATCGAACTACATGGCTGCGGCGTCTGCTCTGTCGATCGTCGAGTCCCGCAAAAACGGCAGCAGGATCCAACCGTTCGGAAATCCCATCATCTCCTCGACGAACAGGGGGTTGAGTCGGGAAGTCGTCCCAATCCGGTATGCTTCCGTGCCGTCGAGCGGTCGAGTATATCCGTTCGCTTCGGGTTCCGGAAGCAGATGCAACAGAGACATCCTGCTCAAGCCCAAGCTCCAATTCGCACCCCGTTCGTCGATCTTCCGCCATATTCCGGTCGACGTCGCGACATACCGATCCTTGCTGCTTATCACAGAACCGATAGTCGCATCGCTGACTGTCGGCGTCGGCAGTAAATTCAACGGCAGCGGCTCCATCCGTCCGTTTCGACATATCTTCAGTCCTTGTGTTTGAACCGTCGGCAATACGAGCGACGAACCATGTTCGGTATCGCCGGTGCGGCGCATCGACACCGCAAGCTGGAAGTACGTACGGCTGGACGCTGTAACCTTCAGCTTCCAAATCAGCGCACACCTGCTCGAATACCAATCCTTGCGACCAACTAACGATTCCGAGAACATTTTCGCCCACGACCCAGCGGGGACGGATTTCCCGAACAGCTCGCAGCATCTGCGGCCAGAGATAACGATCGTCCTCTGTACCTCGTCGTTTGCCTGCCGAGCTGAACGGCTGGCAGGGGAAGCCTCCCGAGAGAACGTCGATACGGTTTCGCCAAACAGAGAAATCTGTCGTGCAGATATCGGTGTATTGTTTTGCATGAGGGAAATGGTATTCGAGAACACGGCGGCAAAACGGATCCGTGTCGCAATTGAACTTGTTTTCGAAGCCCGCCCATTCGGCCGCAAGGTCGAAGCCTCCGATGCCGCTGAAGAGCGAGGCGTGTGTCGGACGACGATTCATTATTGCCGGTAGTTCGTCGTAATCCACTCCTCCTGCCGGCGGCGGGAGACTTTCGAGGCGGTGATGGTGCGGTCGAGCCGATGGATCGTCCAGCCGTACCGGTCGGCGAGGCGTTCGATCTTCTCGTGCGGGAACATCGTGAGCATGAACTTCCCTTCGACCGCCGCGAGCGTGTCGAGCAACCTCGAAAAATCCTCCTCGTCGAACGTACCGTTGTAGTGTCCGCAGTCGCTGCCGACATAAGGAGGATCGACGAAGTGGAACGCCTCGGGGCAGTCATAGCGGCGGATGACATCGATGCCGTCCTCGCACTCGACCGTAACGCGGCCGAGGCGGCTGCACAACTCCTCCGTGAAGGCCTCTTTCGCATTGCGGAGTTTCAGCGTCGTCGTGCCGCTGCGGTCATAGCCGAACGTTCCGTCGATCATCGAGGCGAAGCCCAACTTCGTACAGACCCACACCGCCCAAGCCCGCTCGACGGGTGTGAAGAACGACGGATGCTCGTTGATATGCCGTGCGTGCGCGTGTATCTCGCGGCTGTGGAGCGTCGCATCGATCATCGCCTTAAGTGCCGCATACTGCGTCTGCGCCACGCGGTAGAAGTTCACCAATTCGGTGTTCGTGTCGTTGATGACCTCGCATTGCGCGGGCGGCTTGGCGAACAGCACGGCGCAGCCGCCGCAGAAGGCTTCCGTGTAGAGCGTATGTTCGGGAATCAGCGGCAGGATATGCTTCAGAAGCATCTGCTTGCCGCCATAGTATGAAATCGGAGTTTTCAGTCTGGCCATAAGGGTTCGGTTATCGGAGTTTGAGGAATAAGAGCAGAAGAAGCGTCAGTGCGACAAGTGCCGTCGCCCACTTGAGCCATGCGATACCGGAGGATGGCTGCTCGTCAGTCTGCTCCTGTACGTCGTTGCGGGCTGCCGTGTTGATGCGGCTATGCGAAATGCTGTCGGTAAGGATCGTTCGGTCGTTCTGCATCGATACCTCGGTATAGGCGATGCGCTTGACCGGCTGCCGGGAAACACTCGCCACCGGAATCTTCGGAGGCGGAAGAACGGCGCGGAGCGTGTCGGTCGGATTCGGGAGCCGGTCGTTGCTCGGTTCCGGATATTCTGCCGGCGGATAAAACTCCACGACAGTCCGGCGGAGCGTTCCGATCTGCCGCTTGAACTCCTGCCGGAACAGCATCGTAAGGGTCGAGTCGATGATAGCGAGCGTCTCGTGCCGCTCGGATCGCGTGCTTCGGAGCGAAGAGCAGCCGGCAGCGGCGATCGTCAGGATAATCAGGGTTATTTTCGGATACATCGTTTCATTTCTTCGATTCGTTCCATGCGTTCCTGCATGGTCGGTTCTTGTTTGGAGGGAGCCGTCGGCCCCTCCCATGGCAGCGGGAACATCTCGGTCATCGGGCGGCGGTCTTTGCGGTCGAGCTGGATGCAGGTAGCAACCCATACCGCCCACCGTTCGCGTTCCCATGCCTGCCGCTGCCTATCGCCTTCGCGTTTCGCCCAGCCGAGCCACGCGTAGATGAACTCTGCGGGCGTCAGACGTTCGAAGGCTTCGGGTGCCAGTCCCATCTGCCCGACGGCGATGGCGAACCACCGCTCGTAGGTTACCGCTTGCGGCTCCCCGTCGTCGGGCGTTTCCCGTTTTTTGAGAGGTCGCCCAACTTATCCGTCAGCGGCGCGATGCTCTCGACGAAGAGTTCCGAGACGGCAAGAATGAGGGACGGCTCCTCGTCGAAGATGTCCCACACCTCGTCTTCGGTGTAGCGGCGGTCGCTGCCGGCACGTCGTGCACCCTCGTTGAGTCCCGTAGCGGTCAGCGCGACGATGCTGTCCAACGATCCGAGGGCGTCGTTCGAAGCGACCGTCTGCCCGAACTCCGCACCGCGCTGCCTGACGAACTCGTCGATGGCGCGCAGTCCGAAGTGGATCGGGTGCGGCGTGCCTTGAATGATGATCTCTTTCATAGCGGTCAGGATTCAGGTTTGTCTACCGGCGTCAGGTTGCCGCTGCCGGTAAGCGAATAACTGTAAGAGGCATTGTCGCCCGCAGGCGTCGAGAGCGAGAAGGTCGTGATGTAGGCTTTGCCTGTGTACATCTTCGCGAGTCCCGTGAGCGGCGACTTGACGACCACCTCGACGAGTTTTTTCCGAAGTACCAGGTCGAGGACCTCCTCGGCGGTATGGCTGTTCTCGATCGAATCGTCGATGACCACCAGCCCGTCGCCGTCCACCGACCACGATACATCGCCCGGCCATTTCTCCTTGCCGTCGGTATCCTTCGTGCGCAGCTCCTTCATCTCCAAGTCCACTTTCAGCGTGTGCGTCGTGGCGTGGAGCGTCGTCTTATCGTCCACCAAGAGAATGATGTCCTCGCCTTGGACGACCTGTTTGTTTCCGTAAGTTTCAGGCATAAGTTATCGTTTTGTCGTTATATGATTCTGAATGACATCATCGCGCCGTGCAGATCATAGTCCGCGTAGTATTCCGTCGCCGAGGAGACGAAACGGCTGCGTTTGTCATCGAACTCCGCACCCTCTAAGGCGGCGATCACGCGATGCTTGAGGCGTTCCGCACCGGAGACCCTGCTGTCGTAGACCGCGACCTCGAACATCGTCCGGTAGCCGGCGATGCCGTGCAGCGTCCTTACGGGCGTCTCCTCCGGAACGGAAAATGCGGCGAAAGGCGCAGGCGTCCGGGCATCGACCGCACCGGCTTGGATCCTATCCGCCAATTCGGGAATCTCATGCTCCAAAAGTGCGATCAACTGTTTCTTGAAATCCGTCATTTCGATACCGGTGCGAAGTTTTTATTCACGAACTTCTCGACTGCCGCAGCCAACTCGTCGCCGAAGATCGCCGCCGTGCGCTCGGAGTTTTCCGTATAAGCCTGCTCCAGATAAGGCGTCGGTCGGATGCCCCTGACGCTGCGGACGAAGACCTTTTTGCCCTGCGCATCGTCGAAGACCAACAACTTGCCCTTTTTCGAGGTACGCGGGTCGGCAGTCCCCTCGTGGATGAACTTGCCGTAATATTCGTTCACGGCGCCTTTCTTCTTCGTGCGTTCGAAGACCGGCTTCACGGCGATGGCCACCTCCGACTTCGAAGCGTTGCGATCCTTGTAGCGAACCGTGCGCAGCTGCTTCTTCAGTTTGCCCGTGCGAACGGGGACTTTGCTCCGTGCCGATTGCAACATCGGTTTGGCCAAGGCGCGCAGAGCCGCAAGCAGCATCCGCTTCTGCATCGTGTTCGGCAGTTCGTCCAAAATCCGCTTGGCTTCGGCATAACCGTCAACCTCGATCGTCAGCATCGCTCTTCCGGCATTTGAGGTGCAGGCGCCAGCGGCGCCCCTCCTCGTGGATCGAAATTATTTTCCGCAAGAACCCCTCGTCGCGAACGACCATATCGGGGCGCAGGTCGGGTTGCCAACGGATCGTATAGACCGTTTCGTTCTCGTGGACGATGCGTCCAGCGTAGAGGTTCTCCCGACCGCCGTTCTCGGTACGCTGGGCGTAGCAGACAGCGACGCGCCGGAGCGATTCCGTGAGGTCGTTGTACTCGTCCCGCTCCTCGGTGTATTCGAGGATCTCGATTCGCGTGTCAAACATCGCCGTAAGGGGTTACCCGCCACGGAAGCAGGAGTTTCTCGGCCGTAAGCGACAGCTCCGAGACGGAGCGGCCGACCAGATTGTCCGATTCGTTGTCGTAGAGCGTACCCAAGATCAGCAGAACAGCTGCCTTGATTGCCGGAGGTATATTAACACGATCGTAGCCGACGACGGCCGTAACCGTTGCGGTCTGTCCGCCGTACTGCGGTTCGGCAATCAGCATCGGGTCGTAGTCGTCCTCCAAAAGCGTGTAGTCGGATTCGGGAACGATGGTTCGAGAAACGGAGAGCCGCTCGATGCGCGTCGTAGGGACGGGCAGGCGAACGATGGGAGCGTCGGCGGGAATCGATACGTCGAACCGTACCCTCTTCTCCCGAATGATCCGTCCGGTCATATCCTCCGCCACAGCAACGGCCATGTCGAGTTTCGCAGCGATCAAAGTATCGTCATGGGCGGCGCTGCCTACCCGCAGGTGCTGCTTGGCGAGTTCCAGCGCGATCGGCGGCTCCCGCATCTCGATTACCGTCATTCCTTACGCCGATTTATGCACCAACTTGTGAACGGGGTGCGTACCGGCGTCCAGCAGGATGCCATCCGTGCGGGCGAAGCCGAACAGCCCGATCGAAAGGTACTCGGCGAGCAGCTCGTTCAGGCGGATCACGCGGAACGATCGGACCATACGGATCTTGAACTTCGAGAAGTCGCCGAACAGCACCGAAGTCTTGCCCGCTGCGGCATCGTCGAGGTCGTCGTTCAGGATATACGCCTTGCCGAACAAGGTCGGCGGCGTACCGTCCTTCGCACCCTCCTGCCAGATGTAGCGTCCCGTCGTATCCTTGATCTTGACGAGCGAGTAGAGCGTATTGCGGTTGAACATGAACCGCCCGTGTCGGGCATAGGAGGAATCCACGCCCTTGATAAGCTCGATCAGTGCGTCGAGCGAAATCCCGTTGCCCGAAGGGCTGACGGCACAGGCGTGCGCCCACTCGACGATGCCCTTGGGTTTGCCCTTGCCGTCGCCGCGCGTGAGGTCGTAGTTGATACCCCGCCCGAACGACTCGGCCAGCAGACCCGAGAGCAGCGATTCGAGGTCGAATGCAGAGTCCTGCAACAGCTCCAACGACACGGGGACGATGGGCGTGCGGTAGGTGTAGGCTTTGAGCGTTTCGGAGCCGAACGACGGTGCGGACTTGGTCGACTGCTGATACTCGGCAACGACCGTAGCCTTCGCATCGGTATCGTTTACCGTCGGCATAATCAGATCACCGCCCTTGCTCGTGGTGAGAATGGAACCCGCCTCGAACATCCCCCCGTAGGCTTTCAGCGCGACCTCGATGCTGTCGGCAAGCGACGAAGGGACGATCACGCCGCCCGACAAACCCGTGATGCCGGCGCGCTGCTCGAACATTGTCCGGTGTTCGGGCGAAATATCCGCAGCACCGCGCAGCAGGTAGTCGCGGAAAGCGGTGCGGTACTCCTCGGCACGACGTTCGTCGGGCTGCTCGCCGGAGGTCTGTCGGGCATACTGCTGCTCGGCCTGCCGGCGCTCGATATCGACGTAGCGCTCCTCGGCTTCGACGGCGCGGTCGGCCTGCTCGTACTCCGCAAGCAGCGTGTTCCACCGCTCCTGCTCCTCGGAGGTCATCTCGCGACCGTCGGTCGCGGTACGCAACTCGTCGATCTTTGCGAACACGGCAGCGCGACTCTCTTTAAGGGTTTTCAGTTTGCTCATAAATCTCGTTATTGATTCGTTCGGGAGCAAACTTAATCCACGCATCAGCCGTAATAGGGAAACTTTGTCGCAGTTGACTGACCGAGAGATTCGATAAAACGATTAATTTTGTAACGGCATTCAAATCAGATCTATGTCAGGAATATTTATCGGGATAATAGTAATCGCTCTTACGATTACGCTTCGAGTTTTTCGACCGAAGATAAAAGGTCGTATGGGCGAACGGATCGTATCGGCAAGGCTCAATACATTTTTGTCCGACGACTATTGTATTCTCGACGACGTGATCCTGAAAACAGCCCGAGGAACGACGCAGATAGATCACATCGTGGTGTCCAAGTACGGAATATTCGTCATCGAAACGAAGAACTACAAAGGCTGGATATTCGGGCACGAAAACAGCGAAAAGTGGACGCAGAATCTTTACGGTTACAAATATGCGCTTGCCAATCCCGTAAGGCAGAATCAGACGCATATCCGTGCTGTACGGCAAACTCTGTCGGCCGGCGGCCGATATCCGATTATTTCGATCGTCGCCTTTTCGAGAAAAGCCTCTCTGAACGTAACCGTTGAAAGTGCACACGTAATCTATTGGAGAGATTTGGCCCCGACGATCAAGCAGTATCGGACGGAAGTTATCGACGATGAGCAAGTACAGCGCATTGCGGCCACCCTGCAACAGGCGAATGTTACGACTGCTGGTCGTAACCGTGAACATGTAAAACGGGTTCGGCAGACGGTAGTTAACTATGAGCATGCGCTCGCCTCCGGTCTTTGTCCGCGATGCGGCGGCCGGCTGGTCGAGAGAAAAGGGGCATACGGCCGATTTTACGGATGCTCCAATTATCCGAAATGTAAGTTCACGCACCGTTGCTGAAGTGTAATTTTTTCATTTCGGAACATAATTTGTCGATAATAATTAGGAATAATACAGCGTTCTGAAATAAGAAAGTATTATTTTTGCAGTATGAATATTCGGGAGCATATCGCTGATAAATTGATTGACTCAGGCGGGTTCTGGTCGTATGACAAGACATCCGTTCGGGAAAATATGTCCGACGATCAACTGATAGAAGCCGCTCTCGAAAAACTCGATTTAGACGATATCGATTTATTGTTCCGGCTTTTCTCGGCAAAGAAAATCAAAGATGTCTGGCTCCGGACGATGGTCGTACAGGGCGATTACTATTATTCGCTCAATCGTTTTTTCGCTTGGTATTATTTCGGCATCCGCTATCCGGATCGGTACTTGAAAGCGATGATGACGCGCCACCTTTCAAAATTGACCGCATGAGAGGTATAGCCGAACATACCGAAGCGATTATCGAACGAGTATCCCGACTCGAGTGCATCGAAGGGTGGACGCTCGTCGGAGGTACGGCATTGGCTATTCAACTCGAACCCCGGATAATAATTTCAGCGGTCGAAATCGAAGAATACATCAAAGGGTTATTGAAACAAAATTAAAAGGATACAATGAAAATTGCATCCTTTTTTGTTACTGTTTGATTCGTAAACTCTCGACCAGTCGCTTCCTTGCCCGGCTTTCAGCGACAGCACGATCATTTCGTTCCGGCTGCGGTGCATGTTCGCGCAGATACTCTGCTTTCCGCTCTTCGAGATGCCGCACCGAGGCTTCGGTTTCGGGATAGGCGGGAAATACCACGAGCGACACATCCACCACACGCGAAAACCGGATTATTGTCCGCTCATCCATCGCGAGACCGTTCTGCTCGTCGGCATACTGCCACTCGTCCTGCTCGACGCCGAAACGGAACGAACATTTCGAGACGTCGCCCCGGCGTACCAGTTCCAGCATATCGCTCCCCGAAGTCGTATTCGGAGCCTCGAACGCGAAGCGCAGACCTACGTCGTCCACTTCCAGTCGCAGTGTCCCGCTCGTCGTGCGGGCGAGGATCGAATCGGTGTTGTGGTTGAAACACATGATGACGTCCGACAGGTCGCACCCATCGAACGCGCCCCGCGCGATCTTCTCCCGGAACCACCCCATAATAGGGTCGCTCCAACTCTCGAACTTCGCGGCATAGCCGACGATCGTCCGGCTGACGATTCCCTCCTCGCGGCTTTCGATATGCAGATCGCCGACAAGGCTCCGGATCTCTATTTCATTATTCAGTTCCATTCGTTTCAGGTTTTACGGCAGTCGTTACCGGCTGCATGTTCATTTGTACGAAGTATTCATCGCCGCCATCGTAGGAGTTCATATCTTCGAGGGAGCGGATTTCGTTGGCAGACATCGCGCCGACGATATTCATATTCTTGTAGTATTCCGAGCGGGTCTTAGCATCGCCGCGTAGCAACCCGTTCAGACCGAAGAGGAAGTAATACTCCCCGAACTCGTCCTCGCGTAGCAGTTTGCGGTTGAACTCCTCCTCGATGCGGACGAGGTACGGCATCAGGCAATACTGCACGAACTCCATACCCTGATGCTCGATGTTGTTGTTCGTGGCACGTTCCAAGTCGGCGATCATATGCGGCGGAATGCCGTAGATGGTAGCGATCTCGGTCTTTTGGAACTTGCGCGTAGCGATGAACTGCGCATCTTCAGGAGGAATGGAGATGCGTTCGTAGGTCATACCGCCCTCCAACAGCAGCGGGACGTGGGCATTATGCAAACCGACCGATTGGGCGATGAGGTCTTTCTTGAGCCGCTGGTAGGCTTCGGGCTTGAGCGTCGAGGGATATTTGAAGACGCCCGACATATTGCCGCCCTGATCGAAGAACCGTTTGCCGTAGAGTTGCGCCGAGACGGAGAGTGCGAGGTTGTCGCGATGGACGGCGATCGGACTTTTACCCTTGTAGCCATTGGTCGATAGCCCGCGCAGGTGGATGACGTCTTCGTTCGGGAGCAGTTCGCCCGTGTCCGATCGGTAGAAGAGTTCGTCGTTGTCGGTAAGGAGCGGCTCGATACGGGCAGGATGGATGAACTTCAGCCGAACAGGGCGGTAGCGTTTGTCCCGAAAGATGCGGGCATAGCCGTTGCCCCACAGAGCGCACGATACCATCAGGTGGTGCATCAGGTCGAAACGTGTGGAATAGGAGTTGGGAACCTGCACGAGTCGGTGGCAGAGATGGTCGTACTGTCGCTCCCGGCCACGCACAGTACGGCGATAGAGATGCAACGGGAGCGTTCCGACTGTTTCGGAGAGGATTCGCACGCAAGCCCAAACCGCTGTAAGGTTCAGTGCACCCTCCTCGGTGATATACGGCTGGTGCGTGGCATCGGCGACCGAATCGGCAGTAATGACTTTATTTACCGCCATCTCGAACTCGGCCGATGAAATGTCGCGCCGCTCGCCCCTATGCAAAAATGGGAACCACTTCACTATCGCTTGCCTTTATTCGGGACAAACATAGCGAAGCGGTTCGAGATATGGATAAGACAATGTCCGTTAATCGATATTTAATTTCCTAAAAAATATCTTATTTCTTAGATCCGCATTTGACTGTAACCGTTTATAACTTAAAATCTCAAAGTAGATATTAAATCCCGCATGAAAGCCATAATACCCTTCTTGATCTGGACTGGGTGTTAATTGATGATTTTTAGCAAATTGTTTTATTTTATCACAAGGATCGCAAACAATATAACCATAAACAGGTGTACAATCATTCACTTTTACTTTCTCAACACCTTCAGGAGTTTCATATTTTCCTGCACGAATCTCATCAACATAGTTACCTACTTGTATAATTGGATCTTCATCTGCCGTGTAAGCAGTTCGTTTGGGTCTCTTAAATTCAAAAACTGTTAATGGATTGCTAAATTCATTATCTCCATTGCGAAATGATCGTTTTTTGTCAAAAATAACAATATCCGGTTCTGTCGGAGCAGCTTTTGCAGATATTTTTTTGTCAGATGCAATGTACTCAGAAAAAACGAGACGTTCATCCAATAACCATAAATTATGTTCAGTATAGTCAGTCGTATTAGAGTCTCCTCCCATAGGAAATATCAAATTATGCAATTCTTTCTCTAATTCCGCTTTCCCATCATCTCGTCGTTTCAAAAGTTGTTGTAATAACTTTAATACAATACGGCGATTACACACATAATGAGCAAGATCATTTTTACCGGCTTCTGTTACTTTTGAAATCAATCCACGTAAATCAGTATCAAAAGAAGATTCTTCTGATTGCTCTTCATTCAATATACTTTTTAATTCAATACGAGCTTCTTGCTCTTTTTTAAACTTAACTTTCTGAAAAGCTAATTCTATTTGCTCCTCTGTAGCATGATATGGAATTTTATCAAGCGGCAAGTCTTCCATATATGATCTGTGCCATGGAGCTGAAGACGTGATATATTCTGTAATTCGAGAAACTTTTTTTCCTTCCCGGACTTTTACCTCATTATTGAAAAGTTCGCGGACCTTATCAGCAGCACCTTTCTCAATATCAGTTTGAGAATATGGATATAAATCACTATACTTATCTTTCTCGAAATTAAAAGTTTCCCGTTCAATAGAAACATTATCATTAAGATATGAACCTACTACATAAACTTTAACAATATAATTTCTCCTGATGGTTTCTTTCCCTCGTTGTTCTTCTTCAAAAAAATCATCTTCAAATTCGGGAATATAATTTTGTAAAGTAGTTTCTGTTACTTCTCTACTATGCCCTGTTAAACAAATTTTACTCTTTTGATTTTGAGCATAAAATACCTTGAATATTTTTGCAATAAAATGACTTGACTCCAATGATAGTGGAGAACTGATTTCATATGGTTTGGTGTCCAATAATTTTATATCGCTATCATCTTGATTAATATAATGATTCAAAATGATAGGAGCACCAATATCCGAAGCATCTACCACCCTAATAATTGGGCAAGGAGTCGAATCGTCAATAAAGAATATTAAAAGTCGTTCTAATAGCTTTCGAGCAATAGTTTCCAGCCCTTTGTCAATGTATTTATTATCAATGATATTATTCAGATATATATGGGTTTCTGTATCTGACTTCTCAGAATGAACATCCGTTTCATTAACGACAATATCAAATTGTTTTCCAAATTGGAATTGACGTAATCTGAATTCTCCTTCTTCCGTTTTGTATATACTACTAACCGATGTATCCCCAAAGTATTTTAAGAACATAAACCGCCCGAATCCCTTTCCTCCTCGAGCGATCTTCATATCACTATAAAAAGTGTCAAATGAATCTCTGTTTTTTTGAGTAAATCCAACCCCATTATCAATAACTTCTATACTTTGCACAGCTGGTAAGTTACCATCTCCAAAAGAGAATTCTGCTTCTCGTTTGATGAGGATAGTTATTTCTCCATCTTTGCGACCTGATTCATAAATTGAATCAATCGCATTGACTACAGCCTCGATAATAGGTGTATAAACATTCGTTTTACTTCTAATGCCTTTAACAATTCCAATTATGTTCAGCCTACTCATAATTATTCGAGTCTTTATATTTGTCATTACAAATATAGCAAATTTAAAATTACTCGATATTAATTAGAAGCTTTTTCTCATCCTATTCAACACCCTCCTGAATGAACTGAATTCGGAGTATCTGCGCTTACCGGTGATGGTGATGTAGAAATCCTCCAATCGTTCGTAAGCCTCCAACTGCGTCGGATAAAGGTCACGCATACGGAGGTAGAGTTCCGCGAAGCCCTCGAACGAGAGGAAATGTCGCACTTCGGGTTCGAGCGGATTCATCGCCGACAGTTCCGCCTCGACTTTCTCGCGCTCGGCGGCGATGACCGGCGAATGATAACGCTTGTATTGCTTTCGGTTCATTTTTCTGCTACTCATATTCATATCGTGTTATAAGGTTAATAGTCCTCTGTTTTCATACGGGTTGCTCTCGTCGTCGGCCTGTGCCGTCATCCACTCTCCGAGTGCCATGATCGAGGCGACGATGCCGTCGATCTTCTGCGTCGATTTCTCCTTGTCGGGTTTGATATTGCCCGCAGGATCGGTCTTGACGAGCGTCGATGCGAGCATCCACCGCAAGACCGGATTGCCGAAGTGTTCGATCTTCCCGGTCAGCACCAGTTTCTCGAACTCCTTGGTCGGCGCCGACATCGAGCCGTAGCCCTGTCCGAAGGGGTTGCACTCCATCCCCTCGTTCTGCAAGTCGATGATCGTCTGCGAAGAGTTCCAGCGGTCGTAAGCCGAGGTCCGCAGATCGTAGTCGGCCACGATACGCAGGATATCCGCCTTGACGAAGTCGTAATCGATGACATTGCCCGGCGTAACGGTTACATAGCCCTCTGCCGCCCACTTGTCGTAGTTGATATTCTCTTTGCGGACCTTTTCCAGCATCTTCTCTTCGGGAATCCAAAAGTGCGGCAGCAACTGGAATCGGTCGTTCTCGTGGAAGAGCAGCACGTAAGCCGTAATGTCCGATACATTCGAGAGGTCCAATCTGCCCCAGCAAGCGCAGCCTTTCAAATCGGCAGGGTCGGTCGTACCGATGCACTTTTGCCAAACGTCGTCGAGTATCCATGTCCGCTCAGCATCGACCCACAGATCGACGTTCTTCGTCATCACGTTGCGGACGGCTTCGGGACGGTTCTTGGCGTCTTTCACTTGGTCGGCGAGATAGTCGGCGCTCAAACTCACGCCGAGGTTGGGATTGGCCTTGATCCACATCGTCGGGTCATCCCACTCCGATTTATCGTCGAGCGTGTAGATGATGCCGAACAACGAATCGTCCTCGTTCACGCCGCGCAGCACTTTGATGACGTTCTCCCGATAGGCATAGCAGACTCCCGACTTGTCGAAGCCCGCCGTCGTGATGATGAACATGAGCGGTTGCCGCCGTGCGCCGAAAGCCGACTTGATGACGTCGAACATTCCGCTGTCCTTGTGGGCATGGAACTCGTCGATGATACCGCAACTCGGATTCAGACCGTCGTGCGTGCCGTAATCGGACGAGAGAGGCTTCATCGTACCGCCTTTGAGTTCATAGACGATCGAGTTGCGATATGGCGTGAGGTAGTTTTTCAGGTCAGTCGCCTTGACGATCTCCACAGCATCCGAAAAACAGATTTTCGCCTGATCCTTGACCGTCGCGGCCGAGTAGACCTCCGGGCGGCTCTCGCCATCGGCGAAGAGCATATACAGCCCGATGCCGGCAGACAGTGCGGTTTTGCCGTTCTTGCAGGCGATCTCGATATAAGCGTATCGGAAGCGGCGCGTGCCGTCGGCATTCTTCCACCCGAAGATATTCCACAGCACGAACTGCTGCCACGGCTCCAGTCGGAACCGCTGTCCCGCCCACTCGCCCTTGGTATGTTTGAGTTTCTCGATGAAACGGATAGCGCGCATTGCGGCTTTCTTATCGAAGTACCATCCTTTGTCGAGCGCACGGTCGAGGTCGGCGTAGTAACGCTCGACGGCGAGGCGGACATACTCGCAGACGAGAATCTCGCCGGAGCGCACCTGCTCGGCATAAAGTTCGGCGGGATATTTCTTGACAACAGCCATATTGCGATAATCTACTTTATCTCCTCGAACTCGGCGAAATCGTCTTTCGGGGTATTATCCGAAAGCAAGGCCGCCACGCGGCTGCGACTGGCAGGCGTCAACCCGAACTCGGCAGCCAGCGCCTTGGCGTTGGCGAGTGCCGCTTCCGCGACCTTGCGCTTGGGGTTGACGATCGTCGCCGTACCGTGTTTCGTCATCGCTTCGATGGTGTATCCCTCTTTTTCGGTTTCGCGCATCATGTCGTGGTACAGCCCCATCTCGCGAGCGTAGGCGACGACCAAGTCCACACCGACGACATCGAGCAGGCATTTGTGGATCAACTCCGTCGCCACGACCTCGAACACCTTCCTCGCCGTACCTTTCAATCCGGAGCGCGGCAATGCCGCGACAGCGGTTCCGGCAGGAATGGCGTCACCGGTCATCCGGCACGGCTGGTCCGTACCCCGTAAGGATTTCAATTCATCAGGTATTTTCTTGCGTCCTTTCGTCATTTTAACATTGCATTATCCAAATAGAAATTCTATTTATAATTTGCCGATACCGGCAAATATTGCTATCTTTGGCATCGAAATCGGAATCGAACTTGCCGATAGACGGAGTTTATGGAGTATATTTCAGTAGTCGCATTCGCCGAGAAGTACAGCATTTCGGAACGCACGGCGCGGAATTATTGCGCCGAAGGTAAAATCGAGGGCGCATTCCTCACGGGAAAAACATGGAACATTCCCGCCGATGCCGCTTTGCCCGCACGCAAACGCCGCCGCTCGAAGCTGTCGCCGTTACTCGCTGCCCTGCGCGAGCAAAAGGCTATGCAGCTCAAAGGCGGCATTTACCACAAGACGCAGATCGATCTGACCTATAACTCCAACCACATCGAAGGCAGCCGACTGACGCATGACCAGACGCGCTATATCTTCGAGACGAACACTGTCGGTATCGAGGGCGAAAGCGTCCGTGTAGACGACATTATCGAGACGACGAACCACTTCCGCTGTATCGACCTCGTGATCGACCGTGCCGAGGAGCGGCTGACCGAATCGCTGATCAAGGAGCTGCACGCCCTACTCAAGTCGGGAACATCCGACAGCCGCAAGGAGTGGTTCGCCGTGGGTGCCTACAAACGTCTGCCCAACGAAGTAGGCGGCAACGAAACGACCGCACCCGAGAACGTAGGTCGGGAGATGAAAGCGTTGCTTGCCGAATACAATGCCAAGCGACAGAAATCGTTGACGGATATCCTCGATCTACACCAGCGCTTCGAGACTATCCATCCGTTTCAGGACGGCAACGGACGTGTCGGGCGGCTCATGATGTTCAAGGAGTGTCTGGCCAACGGCATCGTGCCGTTCATCATCACGGACGACCTGAAGATGTTCTACTATCGCGGTCTGCAACGCTGGCCGGAAGTTCGGGAGTATCTGACAGACACTTGCCTGACGGCGCAAGACAACTACAAGGCGGTACTCGACTATTTCAAAATCGAGTATTGATTCCGTTCGATATTTCAAAGAGCATTTTATTCTCGCTATACGGATTTTCCCGTTTCCCTCGATTCTGCACGCGCGTACAGAAGACTTGGGGCGCGATTGCTTTCCGCAGGGCACGAAGGATTTTCGACCCCTCCCCGTCTTCGGTCGGGAGCGTACCTCGATCACGCAACTCTTTGATACCCACTATCGGGTTTCAGCGAGTTACGTAAAATCGCAATGTTTTGTCCGTTAAACATATAGCGTAATTCATTAATTCACTGTACTTCAATCATCGGTGCGGTTTGCCGCCGCTGTTCAATATCGCATCGCCTATGGTCATCGACGGCGAGTGATGGAGCAGTCGTCGCTGCTGCGCCATCTCGATATAGATGCGCGTGGTCTTCGTATCGGAGTGTCCCATCATATCCTTGATCGTCTCGATGTCTATGCCCTGTTCGACCATCAGCGCCCCGAACGTATGACGGAGCGAATGTGCCGAGATCTTCGGATGCGAGATGCCGATGCGGGCGAGGCGTTGTTTGATGATCCGCCCGATCGTCTGTCGCACAAGCCGGTTGTCGCATTGCGCCTTATGGGATACGAAGAGCGGAGTGTCGCTGTCGAAGTCCCTATCGGCGATATACTCCTCCAGCCACGCGACCGTGTCGGGATGCAGCACGACGATCTCGTTCTTGTCCGTGCGCCCCTTGCGCTGGATGCGGAGGATCGGTTGCCCCTCGCACTCGGCGAAGTCGCCGATGTCGATACGCTCCGCCTCGCATGTGCGAAGCCCGTTGAAGAGCATCAGCGAAATCATCAGTCGGTCGCGGCGTCCGATGGCGGTCGAGGTATCGATGCTGTCCAACAGCCGGAACGCCTGCTCCGCCGTCAGCGGCAGTTTGCTGTGCTCCGTATGGCGTTTGCTGCTGCGGATCCCGGCAGCGATATTGTCGTAGTAGCCCTGTCGCTCGCAAAAGCCGTAAAACAGCTTGAGGATCGTAACGAGGCTGTTCACGGTATAGACGCTCTTGCCTTCGGCTTGCAGCTGCTGTTTGTACTCCAGAACGTGCCGACGCTCCGGCGAACGGGTATCGACATCGTGCGCCGACAGCCACCGGAACCACAGCGCGATTTTGCGCCGGTAGTCCCGCTTGGTGGCGGGGAGTATGTCGCACTCCGAAATCCATTCGGAGATGATTTCATTCAGGTTAAGGGTCGTTCGCATAGTCGTCAGGTCTATGATAAAAATGCAGGCGATACGAAAAGATTTTTTCCAACAGCCAATCTCTCCCATATTCGATTTACAATATCGATTCAAGGTCTTCGTACCGCCTGCTCGCTTTACATCATAGGCATTCGTTTTAGAGGTTCGACATCGTGTTATCTTCGCTCCCGAGCGCTCTTGCGGTTGTGGCAGGAGTTGCAGAGGGATTGCAGGTTCTGCAAGTCGAGCGGCGCCCCGCCCCGATTGATCGGGACGATGTGGTCGACTATCTGCGCCGGAGTATGCCGGTCGTGTTTCAGGCACTCCTCGCACAGCGGTTGCTGTTCCAATTTGACGAGGCGCAGTTTCCGCCATGCGGCGGAACGGTAGAACTCCGTGTTGGCGTGGCGGCGTCCCGACTGCGGCTTATGCTCCGGCAGCCACGGACGGCGGACGGTACGTTTGAGGTGCGGCATCGTCAGAAGATGATTTCGGGGTTCAACGGCAGGTCGTGATCCTCGGTCTCGAAGCCGACGATGCGGATGATCTTCGCATCGGGATAGCGTTCGCGAAGCTCGCGAGCGGAGATGCCGTACTTGGCGAAGTCGGCGGTATAGGCTGCCGGACCGTACTGTTCCGTATTCCGGCGGAGGTTTTCGATTTCGACCTCCGTCCATTTCTCCATCTCGCCATTATGGGTCACATACTTGCGGCGGCCGTCTTCCAAATGATGAATGATTCGTTGCAGTTTCATATCGTGTTCTGTTTTTCGATTATCAGCGCAGGCTCTCGCCTTCGAACCTCACCGGACGGCACAAGCGCGTCAATCGGTCGAAAGTCCGCTCTCCGTAACGGCGAAGCAGTTGTTCACGGGTGAGGTTCGTCGAGATGAACAATGGCCGCAGATAGCGTTCGGCAGCGTTGATGACGCGGTTGAAACCCTCGTACTTCTCGCCGTAGTCATTCACGAGCGGCTCGACACCCAACTCGTCGATAATTGGATAGGCCGTGCGGGTCAGGTAGTCGAGGTTCGTCGTATGCACATCGTATCCGGCGGTCCGCAGGGCGAGGTCGTAAGGCTTGGAGAGTTCGTCGGCGTGAATGGCGACCGTCATCCGCTCCTTCATCGCCAGCAGCACGGGAACGACGCCCGTAAGAATGATGCTCTTGCCGCGTCCGCAATCGCCGTAGAGCAGCAGTCCGCGCCCTTCGGTCGAGGTCATCCAGTCGATGATCCCGGCATACTCGGGCAGGTGGCGGTAGCGCACGATCGAGGTATCGACCCTCCGGAAGATTTCGCAGAACAGACCCTCGCAATAGTCCTTGTCGCCCCACGAGAGGTTGTGCGGCGAACGGACGACGAGGCGTTTGTCTGCGACCATGCGGTCGATAAGCGATGCGATGCGGTTCATACGGTGTGTCGTTTTGTCGTGTGAAAATAGTTTCGTCGGTATTTGCGCAAAGAGGTCATTGTCCCACATTTTATTTGCGGTCGAGTTTTTCCAACAACCGTCGGGTTCGTTCGTCGGTCGCAGGATGGATGATCTGTCCGGGATGCTGTCCTCGCGCAGGCTGTGCCGGTTGCAACGGGAACAGCCCCGCCCAGTTGTTAGCGATGCTGCGGTCGATGATGGCGGCAGCAACCGTCGGATCCTCGCCCGAAAGGCTGCGCAGCAGCGACAGGCATTTCCTCGCTCCCGACTCGCTGCGATAACTCTCGCGACGAGTACGCTTGTACTCCAGCCATACAGTCATCGGCTCTCGCCACGCCGGATCGAGCGTCGAGAGGAACTGCGCTCGGTTCAAACGCGGCATTTTTCTCTTTTTCGCGCAACTTTTTCTCTCTTCGCCCGCCGAACGCCCTTTTTCTTTTTTGCTTGTTTTTTCTTTTTCAGAAAAATCTCTGTTCAGTCTATGTACGGTTGCAGACAGCGTCGCACCTTGCAACGCTTCGGACGGATTCGTGTCGGATTGCGTTGCAGTCAGCGCAGTACGTTGCGACGCAAACAGCCACTCGAACGAATGCAGCCGATAAAGCGCACTCCGATTGCCACCCCGCTCCTCCACGGAGATAATACCTCTATCCGCCAAAACCTTACGCATCCGCCAGACGGTCGATCGGTCGAGTTTCGTGCGGCTCTGCAATACGGAGAACGATACTGCGAATTCGTCGCGCCAGCCGCAGCGGTTCGCCGTGAACATCAAGGCATACCACAATACGATGGCATTGGACGGCAGCTGTTCGGTTTCGAGCCACTCGTTGAAGAGTTTTACCTCCGCAAGGTAGTTCATCGTCGTCCGAATCTGCCTAATACCCGTTGCAATTCGCTTTGGCGCGGCTCCGCCGGTCGTGCAACCAGCCCCATATGCACGAGCAGGTCGATTTTGGGGATTCGGATTCCTCCGTTGGCATGGACCTTTCGGATGCCGTATCGCCGGCAATCCCGATCCAATTGCCGCAGCGACTTGCCGATCAGATCGGCAGCCTCCTGACGGGTCATCAGAATCGTTTCGGCCGACTTGTCGTCCATCGTCTTCAACTCTTCGACCCGCTGTTGCAGCGAGAAGATGCAACCCTGCATATCTTCGATGATAGCGTCTAATTTCATAATCTTTCCGTTTCGATTTCCGTGGACAAAGTTCCGAATAGTCGAAAAATAAAATGCGGGCAGTACCCGCATTACTACCCGCAAGAATATTTCTATTCGCCTGCTATTCAATATGTCTATTTCGCGCTCTTTTCGATCAGAGCATCGATCAGCCGTTCCAAAAAATCCGTACTCTTCGTCTTGCGGTTCAACACCTCCTCGCGGATTTTATAGGCATTCGGCAAGGAAACATTGAGCGTCTTTTCGGCGAATGCCACCAACACCGAAAACGGAGCGTATTTGCCCACGGCATTCAAAATCGGACCGAGATACTCCAAAGCGGAGAGCAGCTCTACCAAATCCCGCTTCGTGAACTCCGAACTCCAAAACAAATCCGGAATATCGTTTTTGCGGGGCGGCTGAAACAACGACGGATGCACGACCCGTTCATTCAACAAGCACAATTCCGATTCGACGATTCGTTTGGCTGCTGCGATATAACGGGAGGCAGATACCTCGCCAACGTTCGATTTAACCCGTGTACGCGACGGATACAACATTTCCAGTCGTACTTGCGTATGCGTCAAAATCCGAAAAAGCAGTTTATAATCGGTCGTATTGTCGCAGACTTCGATGACCGTGCGGAGAAAATCGTCGTAGGCCGATTCCAATTCTTCTCGACGACAAGGACGAAGCGTGAATAATAAGTTTATGAAAGGCGTGTCGATTAACGGATTCATAAATATCTGCGAATATCCGACGAACAACATGCATCCGGTCCCCCATTCGTGATATGCGGAATATTTCCCCGTATTTTATCGATCGGCCAATCCCACCATCGCAATTGCAGCAAGCGGTCGATCGTATCCGCATCGAACCGCTTACGGATCTCGCGTGCAGGTACTCCGCCGACGATCGTATAAGCCGGAACATCTTTCGTTACAACTGCCCGTGCTCCGATGATCGCGCCGTCGCCGATATGAACGCCGGACAAGATGACCGCCTCGAATCCGATCCAGACGTCGTTGCCGATGACGATGTCGCCCTTATCGTCCCAAGCCGACGCGACATCGGCCCGATCCAGTCCCCACTCCTCGTAAAAGAGCGGGAAGGTATAGGTGGACAACGACCGCAGCGAGTGATTGGCGCAGTTGAACAGGAATTTCGCGCCGCAGGCAATCGAACAAAACTTGCCGATAACGAGCCGTTCGCGATGGACCGGATAGTGATACAACACGTTATTCCGCTCGAAATCGCATGGATCGTTCACGAGATCGTTGTAAATCGTATAGTCGCCGACCTCGATCGACGGATCGCGGACTACAGAATTCAGATAAACCGTTTGCAGGTCCCCGGTACGGGGATATATTTTTGTCATCATTTGTATTATCGATATAGTAATGCAACCCCTCGCAAGGGTTGCGATCTTGTTGTTCGAATAATCGATTGAAAATTCCGGGAGATAGGAGCATAATGAATCTATGCCGAAGAGAGACTCCCCGACACACCCGGAGCAGGATAGTTATATGCAGCGTTGCCACTTCATAGTAATACAAAATTACATGAAAAAAATCGAAATTCAAAAACTCCGCTTCGATTTTATGATCGCCCTCCGCTGCCCTGCATTTACTCGGTTATACGGTCAACGTATCGATCTCCTTTTGCAAAGCGTCGAGGAAGCGCGCCGCATGGGCGCCGTCCATCTGGGTGTGGTGGAACTGGAAAGAGACCGTAAGCGTAGTCTTCAGCCAACGGCGCCGGCATTTGCCCCAAATCATGAACGGATTGTTGAATACGCCGCTGTACATGCCTACGGCACCATCGATCTCATACTGCGCCAACGCCGAAGTGCCGATAACCATGCAGTCGGGCAGATCGTGGTTCGTACACGATTCGGCCACCTGCCGTGTAAGTCGCAGATAGTCGTCGTTGAACCGTTGCAGATCGTCCGAAAAGGGAATGTCGCATGAGCTGACCTCACCCCGTCGGTCGGCGACGATAGTATTGACCGCGATCGTATCGTACCGTATTAACTTGTCGCCGACAGGCAACATATAAAACTCCTTGATGCCGCTTGCAGCACGGCCGATGCACCAGCACATCAGCATGTTGAACTTCGATCCTTTCCGGCGCGAAATCCGGACCAGACGCGACACATCGAGCGTCCGGAAAAACGTCACCATCGGCATGGGCGCCTGCATCCACATCTCGAAGGCATAGGCGCGGGTCGTCTCTTTCGGATTTACTTCTTTCATACTTTTGTTCTTGAATCAGACAACAAAAGTAGCGGAAGCATTCTGCAAGAAATAGAATGAAAGGGACATTATGCAGGGTCGGTAAATAAATCCGAATAGGGATACGCCGATTTCGATAAGGATACGGGAGTATGTCCGGTGAATCGTTTGAATTCCCGGATGAAATGCGACTGATCCGCATAGCCGCTCGATAGTGCGATCTGCGCATAGTTCCTATCGTCTTGCCGATGCTGCATATACCACAGTGCTTTATGGAACCGGACGATACCGGCGTATGCTTTCGGAGTTATACCGACGAACGAATCGAATATCCGTTCGAATTGCTTTTTGCCGAGACAGGCATCCGAAGCCAACTCTGCAACCGAGGTCCGTGGCTCGGCGAATATCCGTTTTACGGTCGCATCGATTCTTCGGAGATTCGTCTCCGCGCTACCGTATCGACCGTCCCGGCAGATCGTTGCTGCAAGCTGCGACAATAACCAATGTTCGATGAGACCGACACAGAGCGCATCGTCGCTGCAGTCGAAAATTCGCTCCGCCAATTCGTGCAGACTTCGATTTTCGAGGTCGTACCCCGGAACCTCCCGATTGTAAAGCAGCGAAACGGGCAGGTGCAAGAATACGCCCATCGACTGGGGACAGAATACGACCACGATCATCTCGGTGTCGCCGTCGGTACAGAGCCGAGCGGGAAAATCGACCTGACCGCTTACGGTCAGCCTGGCTTGCTCGACGTCGAGTTCGGGAATATAGAGCGGTGTCCGCTTGTGAAAGATGATCTGCGGACAACCGACCGGAACGGTCAGAACACTCATCGGCCGATGGCTTCGGAATGCCCAATAGTACCTGATATAAGGCTGTAACACCTTACACGGCTTGTAGAACTGAAATCCCTCCCGGTGCATACGACGGATACTTTTTCGGTCAGATGCTCTCCATGAATTCACCGAACCGCAGTATTTTGTCCGCATTCCTCCGGTCGAACAGCAGGTGCTCGAAGTCGCGCTTCTTGACATTCAGATCGGTCGTTTCGAGCATCTTCCGCACGGCCGTTTTCAACTCTTCGGACGAGCCGATTCCGCAGCGGGCTTTCAGGAAATCGAAATCGGGAGCGGTTCTGCTCAAGAGAAACATCGCATCGTAGAAATCGCGTCCCTTGCCGCGCGCGAGCAATGCGGCGAGTTTCATAGCACAGAGTACGCCGTCGGGCGGCACGGGCAAAGGAAAGAAGAAGCCGCACACCTTTACGTTGGCGATCGTCGGCGTATAGGCTATACCTTGATCTTGCGTTTCGATTTTTATTAAAAATCGTTCGTCTCGATGTCCGGTCAGTTCGAGATCGAACAGCAGTTGCGGAAAATGGATGTTGCGCCGAAACGCGGTCAATTTCGGATTTTCCCGATCCTTCGCTTCGACCGCGAGTCCGCTGCGATGCAAGAAAGTCAGCACTTCGTCGGTCATCCGCATGAACTCCTCCTTGTCCATCTCCTTGCAGTCGAAATCCAAGTCTTCGGAGAAACGGTCGATACCTTTGATGAGCCGCAGGTTCGTACCGCCGATAAAGGCCATCTTACGCATGTAGGGCGTCGAGGAGAGAAAATCCAGAATCATAGACTGGAGATACTCCTTGAGCATGTGTTTGTCGAAAAGCGCATTTTCGCGCATCTGCGGAGGAAAGTATCCCCGCACGAAATCCATATCGATCATAATTCGTAAATTTTCATCAGCACAGCCGTCCGCTTTTCGAGAGCCTTGCTCCGGAACCGACCGAGATATTCGCCGAACCGTTCCCGATCCAGCTCCTCCTGCATATAATCTTCATCGAGCCGCAGCTGTTCCAATTCCTCTTCCTTGTCGTAAAACGGATACAGATAGAGCAAATCGAGCAACGCCTTCTCCGGCGTTGCGAAAAGGAGCGTTCGCCCGTCGGCTATCGAACGAGGTTCGTAGCCGAACATCAATTCGTTCTTGATACTTTTATAGGAGTATTCGCCGAATGGATTGCGGAAGGTCGCTGTTTTGAGCGTCGATACGCTCGTTATCTGCACGACCGCCTCCGGAATCAATCCGTAGAACGATAGAGCCGTATGCAGACTGATATAAGAGGGTCGGTAGATCCGATTGGCGATATATTGCGCGAAATCCGGTCGTCGGAGATATTCCGGAAAAGCGAAATACTCCTGCCGCAGCCGGACGAGCAATCCCTTCTTGATCCATCTTGTCAGATTATTGCGATCGAAATCGGGCTGCCACGCATACACCTGTCGTATGCTGAAGCATCCCAAATCGAATAACTGCGTTCTGAACTCCAGATAAGTCATTTGCTATTTTATTTCTTTAATGCTGCAAATATAGTGCATTTCAGAAATAAAAACAAATTATCAACAGAGTCCCACCTGTCATCTTAATCGGGCTGGATCATTTATTTCGTGCTCTTTTCGATCAGAGCATCGATCAGCCGTTCCAAAAAATCCGTACTCTTCGTCTTGCGATTCAAAACCTCCTCGCGGATTTTATAGGCATTCGGCAAGGAAACATTGAGCGTCTTTTCGGCGAATGCCACCAACACCGAAAACGGAGCGTATTTACCCACGGCATTCAAAATCGGACCGAGATACTCCAAAGCGGAGAGCAGCTCTACCAAATCCCGCTTCGTGAACTCCGAACTCCAAAACAAATCCGGAATATCGTTTTTACGGGGCGGCTGAAACAACGACGGATGCATGACCCGTTCATTCAAAAGACTCAACTCCGATTCGACGATTCGTTTAGCTGCTGCGATATAACGGGAGGCTGATACCTCGCCAGCGCCCGATTTAACCCGTGTCCGCGACGGATACAACATCTCCAGTCGTACTTGCGTATGCGTCAAGATCCGAAAAAGCAGTTTATAATCGGTCGTATTGTCGCAGACTTCGATGACCGTGCGGAGAAAATCGTCGTAGGCCGATTCGACCTCTGCACGGTCAAAAGAATCGGAAACCGATAACAATCGGAATAATTTTGAGTCGACCAGTGCATTCATGCGTTGACAAAAAGACACGACAGAGATTTCCTAATTATCATGCCTTTCATAACAAAAGAACCGAATCCGGACCATTTCACAGGTTCGCCTGTCGCAAATGTACGCTTGGTTATCTCGACGGCTTCGTCGAGTACCAAAGCGATTTTATCCTGCGACATGGGCGGAGTGACTTCCCGGGATATGGCACGTATCAGTTCTTTTTTGTTCATGGTCTTTAATATTACGGGCGTGCGATTGATAATAAAAATCTACGAGTTCTCATATTGTCGCTTATTTTTGATTCTAAAAAGGAAATAGACGCTGAATAAGAATGTGGCGGCTTCGGAAGTCGGCATGGCGAGCCAGATGCCGGAAGTTCCCAAGCACTTCGGTAAAATCAGAAAAGCCGGAACAAGCAGAGCGAAACCCCTAAGAGACATCAATACGAGCGCCGGTCCCATTATTTCAAGACTTTGAAAATATCCGATGATACAGACATTGAGAATGAAAAAGACAATGCCTGCCGCAAAATAAGGGAATCCCTCGATAGCTATCGGGGCAGCCGCATCGCCTTTGCCGACAAAGAAATGGACGAGCATATCGGGCATAAACACGAATACGAGCGTCAACAATAAACTTGCGATAAAAGCGGCAATGAATAACAGACGCTTGATTTGTGCTACACGGTCATACGCCTTGCGGCTGTTGTTATAACTGATAATCGGTTGTGCCGACTGGATGATTGCATTCGAAATCATAAAAATAAAAGGCGTATAGTAACAAGCGATACCGAATGCTCCGACACCGTTGTCTCCGAGATAGCGCATGAAAACATAGTTGCCCACGAATGCCAGAACAGCAAGCATCAGTTCTCCTAACAGCGATGCCGAACCGATTTTGCACTGATATACGATACTTCGGAGGATACATTCGAAAGAACTCCGGCGTAACGATGCCCATGCGAAGCGTAATTGTTTGGCATAAAAAAGAATGTAAATTGCCGCAATCAGCCCGCCGGTAACAATGGCAACACAAGTCGAAACGGCCACTCCCTGCAATCCTTTTTCCCATACATAAATCATCATATAGTCGCCTCCGAGTGTCAAGATGGCCGTGATGATATTACACCACATGGCCACCTTCGGCGCTCCGTCCAAACGAATGATAAAAAGTCCGATGGCACTCCACATCTGGAATACGAAACACGGCATGACCAATGCGAGATAATCCCTTACGAGCGGCAGCAGATGCTCGGAAGCTCCGAAAAGACGGGCGGTGGCGGCCGGGAAACACATTACCGCAACGGATACGGCGATAGTGATCGCGCTGGCAAACGAGAAAGCGACCGCAACGTGGAGTTTGGCAGCATTCGCATCGGAATTTGCTAACATAGACGAAGCCACGACCGAACATCCGGCTCCGAACATCAGTCCCAGTCCGGAAAAAACCATCCATAAAGGCACGGTAATGTTGACGGCGGCAAGACCGTCGCTTCCGACTCCATGCCCGATAAACGCTCCGTTTATCGCTGTAACGGCAGCCATACTCAACAAGCCGAGAAGAGTAGGGAAAAACAACCTGAAGAACAACGACGTTACGTTATCTCTTCCCAAATCCATTGTTTTCGATTCGTTTTTATCCATAATTCCTTTTTTTAGCGGGCAAAGGTAGAAAATGGTCTGTGCCGACGGATTGCATTTTATTTCCATGTCTGGTGTTTTTCGGGACAGATATATCCCGCACGTTCATTTTATTTCGGTGTCGGGTACTTTTCGGGAATCGTAGCGTTTCGTGCGGAAGAATTCGATAACTTTGCCGTAAAAGAACTCGAATATGGTCAATTCAATATCGGATACCGGCAATTTCTCGGAAACGTGCTCGCTCGACATTTCCGACATGAAAGCGTATTGCGGCAAGCGGTTCTTCATAAAAGGGTGCGCCATATTGTTTGTCAAGAGCGGTTGCGCAAAGTGTAAAATCAACTATCAGCTCTATTCGATGCGCAAAGGATATCTGGGAGTCATGTTCTATGACGACATCGTCATGTTCGAGCAGATGTCCGCACAATTCGAATGTATAGTGATCACGCTTCCCTATAATCTCATCGAAGAACCTATCTATAAAGTCACGACGAGCCGGTTATGGAATTTTATTTATAATTCTCCCGTATTCCCGTTAAACGACAGGCAATTGCTCCAAATCCGCACATGGTGGCAACAAATAACGTGGGTCATGAATCATGTTATCGAAAGTTACAAACTCGAAGTTTTGAAAAACTGCGTCCACAACTTGTTGATGGTGATAGATTCCGAACTCCAGATTGCAGGAAACGATTCGTTCTTGAAAGAAGACAATCGGTCGAGGATGCTGGCTTCCAACCTCCTTGAACTTGTTGCCAAATATCACCTCGACCATCGGGACGTCGCATTCTATGCCGATAAACTTTGCATATCGACATCCTATCTGTATAAGGTGACGTTCAAAGTGCTGAACGAATCGCCCAAAAATCTGATAGACCGACAGGTCCTGACGGCAATAAAAAACTATCTGTCCAATACGGATTGGACGGATAAAAACATAGCGACACGACTGCACTTCAAAGATCCGTCGTATATGTGCCGTTTTTTCCGACGGATGGAGGGCATTTCACCGCAGGAATTCCGCAATAAAATGAATCAATAATCTATTTCAATCATGGATAAAATTATACTTACCGGCGACCGTCCGACCGGCCGTCTTCATCTCGGACACTATGTCGGCTCGTTGAAACGCCGTGTCGAACTCCAAAATTCGGGAGGCTTCGATAAAATCTACATCATGATCGCCGATGCGCAGGCATTGACCGACAATGCCGACAATCCGGAGAAAGTACGTCAAAACATCATTCAGGTAGCGCTCGATTATCTTGCTTGCGGTATCGACCCGACCCGAAGCACGATTTTCATACAATCGCAGGTGCCTGAACTGTGCGAGTTGTCATTCTACTACATGAATCTCGTAACGGTGTCGCGCCTGCAAAGGAATCCTACGGTCAAAACCGAAATCAAGATGCGCAACTTCGAGGCGAATATTCCAGTAGGGTTCTTTACTTATCCGATCAGTCAGGCTGCCGATATTACGGCATTCAACGCTACGACTGTTCCAGCCGGAGAAGATCAGGAACCGATGATCGAACAGGCACGCGAAATCGTCCGACGTTTCAACGCCACCTACGGCGATACGCTCGTAGAACCGGAAATACTGCTCCCCGACAATTCGGCCTGCCTGCGTCTGCCCGGCACCGACGGCAAGGCCAAGATGAGCAAGTCACTCGGCAACTGCATCTATCTTTCCGATTCGGAGAGCGATATAAGCAAACGTGTCAAAACGATGTTTACCGACCCGGATCATCTGCGGGTAACCGACCCCGGAAAAGTCGAGGGAAACACTGTATTTACCTATCTCGATGCCTTTTGCCGTCCGCAGCATTTTATGCAATACCTGCCGGAATACGGTTCTCTCGAAGAACTCAAGGCACACTATCGACGCGGGGGATTGGGTGATGTAAAAGTCAAAAAATTCCTCGACGCGATTCTTCAGGAGGAACTGGCTCCGATACGCAGTCGTCGCAAAGAATACGAACAGGATATTCCGGCCGTATTCAGCATGCTCCGTCAGGGTAGCGAGACGGCTCGCACCGTGGCTGCCGAGACGCTCGACAAAGTACGCCATTCCATGCGCATCGACTATTTCAACGATATGGATTTACTTACAGCCGAGTATGGGAAAAACGAGTGATATGATCGTCGCCAAACTCGAAGAGTTGGGAATAGCCTGTCGCAAATCGGTTCATGAACCGATTTATACGGTGGAGGCAGGGTTGGAGATTGCCGGCAAACTGGACGCCATGCCCTGCAAGTGCTTGTTGTTGCGCTCCCGCAAAAAGGAATACTACATGGTATTGCTTCCTGGCAACAAGCGTCTGTCGTCCAAAGAACTCTCGGAATGTATCGGCTGTTCTCATCTGTCGTTCGCATCGGAAAAAGAATTGGACGAGCTTCTTCATGCGAAACCGGGAGCCGTCAGCCCTCTCGGATTGCTATTCGACACGAATAACCAAATACAACTGCTGATAGATAAGGAGGTGGCAGAGTCGGATTATTTCGTCTGCCACCCCAACGACAACACGTGCAGCTTGCGGATAAAAACAAGCGATATGCTCGAAACATATCTGCCGGCAATCGGTAAAAAATATCTATCGATCATATGACGAATACCGCTTTTTACAACCGTAAAATTTGAGACATTTTTAGGTTATAAATTTGGATACTCTGTAAAGATAGGTTACATTTGAACCGTGAAAGTTCTTTGAAGGACGGGCATTCGCGGACGTCGATTTTCGAGCGTCGAAACGGCATAACCACGTTGTGACCCGAAACTGCAAAAGCAAGCGTAACCTACTGATAAACGGCGCGTTTCGTCGGAGGATTAAAATCCCCTACGCACCGCAAGGAAGATTGAAAATCAATCTTTTATAAAATAGACACCCAATTTTACATCCGAAAATGTGAAATTGGGTGTTGGTTTTGTATTTTTCATATCTGAATACATACACAAAGCAAAGATCGCAGATTTATATGTAGTTTGCGTTCGTCAGATCGGATGTTTGCTGTCGGCTTCCTTCAATATTTCATTTCACAATGAACACCTTGTCATGGGTCCGGGTAAGTCCTAATATATAATATTGATATCATTATCGAGAAGATAGGATTTTATTCATCCTTATCCATCCGTGGCCAGAGTCTCTTGTAATAATATCGTCCGGTCTGCATACGATGAACAATATCGACCGCAGGTATCACGCTTCCCACCTCAAGATATTTTTCATTCTTAAATAGTGGGCTATGGACATGAAGGTCATAACCATCGTATGAAAAGGCTTCATTTTCAACATACGAAAAGTCAGCATCTCCAATACGCCAAATGCGCCATCTTTTTTGCGGCGAAATATGTAAACGGATTGGGATATTAGTCATATCATCACTACACCAATTCATAAACCAGACATCAATAACCGGTTCTTCAAAGGGAACTTTACCTACTTTTGTCCATTTCTCCAAGCGAATACCCCAACTCAGTACCGTATGCGCATAGAATTCAACCTCCCCCTGCACCACATCGGTCAGTTTGGGCTCTTGATCAGTCGGATAAGTGCGTTCGAAAACTCTTATAACGCTGCTGTTCAATTGTAACATATCATTGGCAATGTATTGGAAATATTTCTTTTCATGCGGGCTGATCTGCACACAGAACACATTCCCGATCTTGGTGACAATACGTTTCGGTTTTTCCATAAAACAACTAATTTTAGCATTCTCTAAAGGGAGCAACACTTTCGGCGTCCCATATCTGGTACAAAATTAACCTGATCCCGATTTGACGGGGCAATCGAGTGAACTTTATTCAATTTCAATTCCGGCCGCATAAGGCTTTTTGCTGTACAGACAGGCCTTCGGCAGCTGCGGATTGCGGGGCGTGACATAGAAGCGGTCGCCGTCGATGGCCAGCCCGGCCGTAATCCGGTTGGACGGGTTCACAGCACAAGTCAGGCGGAACTGCGGCGGCATGATCTCCATCGACCATCTCTTATCGAAACGATGCCGGTAGACCAGCATCGGGAATACGGGCCACGGCGAGGTCGTGTTGATCAGTCCGATCATCCCGATGCCGAACGACGAAGCCTCGTCTGCGCCGACGCTCACGGTCACGGCCGAAACTCCTTCGGACAACTCTTGCGCACAGAGGGCGGGCGGACAGGCGCATATCATGGCAAGGCATAAGGTCCCTATACTCCGTTTCATCATACGCATTCGATTATTCCGACCATAAAGATAGTGCAAAAATCAGATAAACGTGATTGGATATAAAGAATCATCCAACATAACAAAGGAAACGACCTCTTTTCAGCGGATCGGCACACATTAGCTTCGCGCCCCCAAAAAAGAGATTTATGCAGAGCTTGTTCGCATCATCATGGAATCGGCATTAGTTCTGGCATCCCCGCCGGATGTGCAGACGGCCAACAACGCGTTCCACGGCAGCAGCATATCGGGGCGGCGAAAGGAAAATCGGCTTCTCTTCGACGCGGGCATAGTCGCGCAGGCACTCCACGAACAGACGCCGATAGCCAGGACCGAGCCCCATCGAAAAGTCGTCGAGCACCAGCAGGCCGGCGTTCCGGGACAAAGTAAGCGCCCCGGATGTCGATGGTCGTGATCTTGCCCGTGCTGTCCCTACCCAAAAGTTCGAGGCCCCGTGCGGGCGGGACCTCGAAACTCGGGTTTTCATAAATCAGCCGTTCGCCGTAACGGTGGATCAGCTTCCGGCATTCGATGACAGGATCGGGCCTGATCAGCGGAAGAGTTTTCTCAACGCCGACTGCCCGCTTTCGGGAATCGACTCGTATTCCTTGCCGTTACCCTTGTAGATCAACTGTTTGACCGAGCCGCCGGCCCGATGGCCTTCGAAGAGTTTTTCGGCCGAGGTGTTGTCCGACACGTCGTAGACAAACACCGAGGCTTTCATCTCGCCCGCCTCGCTGAGATTATCCGCGGCGATATAGACCGTGTTGGCATCGAAAGGGTTGAAAACGATCTGCTTCACGTCGAAATCGCCGCCCAGCGAGATATAGGGCGAAGCATCGAAATTGCCGCCGTCGTAGTTGAGCCGGTAGATGTCGCCCCCGCGCGAGTAATAGAGCATCGGTTTGACAGGGTTGACACCCGTGGCCGAGGTCGGCAGGATATGCCCCGTGGCATCTATCTCGCTGAGTTTCTCCTCGGTATCGGCAATACCGACCGATGTCGCAAAACGAAACACCTTCACGCTGCTGCCGTTCGAGCCCACCAGCATCACATGTCCCGGATCGTAACGCTGATTGTAATACATGCCGTCGCAGGCCATCAGGTTCATCGGTTCTACATCGCAGACCGTGCTGCCCTCCTCCACTTCGAGACCGAACACGGCCGATACATAGAGCAGCTTTTTGGTGCTGTTGTTGAAATAGACGCGCACGCGGTCGTCGTATTCGGTTATCAGCGAGCAGGTATGATCGGCGATCTGCGCCCCGTCGGGCAGTTTTTCGTCCTCTTCGGGCAGTACGAACGTTTTCTCTCCGGTCATGATGTAATCGCGCCCTCCGCCGACGAAGTAGAGCGCTCCCTGCCACAAGACCTCCTGCACGCCCAGCGGACAAAGAATGCGGTTGGGATGGAATTCGCCCGCTCCGTCGTAAACGATCGTATTCTTGACCTCCAGCGTGTTCGAATCGAGCGTGTAGACCGTGGTCGGATCGCCCGTGCCGATCACCACTTCGTAATCTTCGTCGGTCAGCGACGCCGCATTCGGCGAGGTGATGCCTTCGCCCTTCCAGCAGAGCGCCAGCGGAGTCTTTCCCAGCGAGAGCGTGGGATTATTATCCTTGAACGCCGAGGGGCTGACCGGGGTCTCCATCACGTCGAGACGCTTGAACGAGAGCATCGAACCCTCGGAAGTCTCGCTCAGCAGCAACAGTCCCCGGTCGTAGGGCGAGGAGACGCGGAGCGTGAATTCGACGATCTTGGCGCCCGTCGAACTGGAGGCTTTGAAATAGCCCTTGAAATCGCCCAGCTCGCTGCACTTGTACGAAAGAGCCTTTTCGGTTCCGACAACTTTGTAATCAATGTTCCACTCGTAGGTCACGCCCTGTTCGTTGTCGTTCGAAAGCGACACGTCGGGCGTTATTTCGAGGTATTCGTGCTGGCCCTTGGCATAGCTCGGCTCGATGCCCGCCACGGATTCGACATCGGGCGGAACGACTTTTTCTTCGGGATCGTCGCTGCAAGATACGGAGACAAAGCCCGCAAAGGCTGCGATCAGAAACAGGAGAGAGATTTTTTTCATGGTGCAAATTATTTGAGTTAGACATTCGGTTCGATATGATCAGACGGGCCATGCGACATCGGGAAAGAGGACCCCGTATTCGGGATTCTCGTCGAAATACGCCTTCACCTGCCTGAAAACGCGCAGGATGCCGTATCGGTTCTCCGCAATGTCCTTGTCGGTGATCGGCCGGCCGTAGAGTTCTATGAATTTCTGGTATTTGCGGACATTGTACTCTCCGAGCCACTTGGAGAGTTCATTCCACCAGCCGGGACAGTCGAGCCGGTTGGTGAAGCAGACCTTGACGGCCCGGTTTTCAGCCACGCCCAACCGGAAATCCCCGGTCTCGGCCAGTTGCAGCCGCACGGCATAGACCGTTTCGTCGTCGAGATTCAGGCGGTGGACATGCACCGGAACGCCTGCCGAAGAGGCGTTCGCCGGCAGCGTATACAACTCCCGGAGGGCGTCGTAATGATCGCCCTGGCGGGCCGTCGTATGCTCCGCATCGAGCGCGATGCGGTACTCCCGGTCGTATTCACACGGAGAGCCGACGATCTCGACCCCGACGATCAAGGTGGTGTCGGTCACCGAAAAGGGCTCCGCACCGAAAGAGAAGTAGAGCGAATCGGCGGTAAAATTGATCCTGTCGTCGCCCGAATAGGGAAAACTCTCCTTGTAGCCGCAGGCCGCCGCAAGCAGCGCCGCGGCAGCGAAAAAGAGTCGGATCGTGCGGGTTGTCTTCATCGTCGTCAGTTTATGCCTTCCGAATTTTCGCTTTCCGGCAGCGGCAGCACATAGGTCTCGTCGCTGGCCGCGTGACGCTTGCCGTTCACGCCCTCCATCGCCAGCCAGAAGCGCTTGTTGGTGAAAAAGATCTGCCCCTCGCCCCAATACTCCTTGGTGATCTCGTTGATCAGTTCGTCGCGGAACTTCCCGGGGGTGTCGATATCCCCGGCTTCGAGCGGCAGCAGGCCGCGGGCCGTGACGACCCGGTTCAGGTAGTCCAGCGCCGCCGCAGGATCGCGGTCGTAGACCGATTCGGCGAGGATGTAAAAGAGTTCCGGCAGACGCACGAGATTGATGCCCGGCGTGCGGCCGCTCGGCACGGTCTGCTCTTCGTCGTAGTTCTTGTCGTAGAGTTTGGTCAGCGTGACGACCGAATGCTCCCACTTGGTGCGGGTGAAATAGGCTTGGTAACGGTAGTCGTTGTTGACCGAGGTGAACGAGGAGACCCGGAAAATCGTCTGGTAGTTGTCGCGCACCATGTTGAAGGTCTCGGTCAGCCGGGTCGGATAGAGGCGGCTGCGGATGTCGAGGTACATTTTGGGGGCGTGCAGGCCCCAGATGCACTCCGTCCGGGCGGTGTAGCCCATGAAGAGGTTTTTCACCTGCTCCTCGCGGATGAAGGAGAAGCCGCCTTTCAGCGCTTCGAGGGCATAGCGTTCGGCCGTCTCGCGGTCGCCGCCCCAGTTCGAGACGCGGGCCAGCAGGGCCGCGGCGGCATACTGCGTCACGTAAAGCTCTTCGGGCGTGCGCCCTGCGACGGGCCCGGCCTGCCGCAGCAGCTCGTGGGCCTCGGTCAGATCGCCGACTATGTGTGCATAGACCTCGCGCACGGTTCCCCGCCGAACGGGGTCGATCGAAAAGTGCTCGACATAGGGAATCGCCTCTTCATCGCCGCGCCCGATGTTCGGAGCAAAGAGCCGCAGCAGGTCGAAATGCACGAAGGCCCGGATGGCCAGCGCCTCGCCGCGGATGCGGGGCAGAATCGCGTAGTCCCGCCCTGCGGCATTGTCGAGCACGCTGTTCACCGAGGCGATGACGTTGTAGCCCCGCGACCAGACGGCATCGACTTTCGCACGTACGTCCTCGTCGCGGTATTTGAGGTCGTACGTGCGGTTGAGCACCGTTTCGCTGGCCTCGTAGTCGTTGTAGTAAAGCTGTGCGATCTCATCGACGAAGCCGAACGAGAGCTGTTCGCCGTAGAGATCGCCGTCGGCCAACGAGGCGTAGACGCCGTTCATGGCGTCGATGAATCCCTGCTCGTTCTCGAACATTTTGTCCTTATTCACGATGCCCGGGGTGTCGATGTCGAGAAAATCGCACGACACGAGGCCCGAGGAGAGGAGAAGCGCGGAAAGGAGTACGGTGCGTTTTTTCATCGGTCAGAGGTTTACGGTCAGCGACGCCTGGAAGACGCGCGCAAAGGGATAGTCCAGACCGCGTTCGCGGCGGATGGTCGAGATATTGAACAAATCGCCCGTCGAGGCCGCCACGCGGATGCGCCGCAGGTGAAGACGGCGGCAGAAGCTGTCCGGCAGCGAATAGGAGAGTTTGAGCGACGAACCTTCAAGGGCATACTCCGCAGCGACGAACCGGTCGGTCGGAGGCGTGGTCTCCCGGCTGGCGATGTTCTTGTAGAGCGCCCGGTCGCCGGGAGCCTTCCAGCGGTCGTAGAACACCCGGCGGTCGGCGTTGGCCGTAGGGTCCGTTCCCTCGACCTTCGTGGCGAGGGTCTGGTTGTAAACCGTGGCCCCGAGGCGGTAGGCGAACGTCGCCGAGAGGTCGAACGCCCGCCAGCCGAACGAAAATCCGAACGAGCCCTGCACTTTGGGCGTCGTATCGCCCACGACCTGCTTTTCGCGGTAGTCGTATTCGTAGGTCAGCTGACCGTCCCTGCGGATAAAAACCTCGCGCCCGTTCGCCAGATTGATTCCCACCGAACGCATCACCTTGAGCGCCGTCATCGACTCGCCCTCCTCGTAAAAAGCCGCCGGAAGCGACGAAACGGCACTCTCCTCGTTCTCCCTGTTCTTGTTTTTCAGGTAGTCGCTGATCTCCACGATCCGGTTCCGGTTGTGGCTCATGTTGAGATAGAGATTCAGGTTCGAACGGCTGCGCCGAAGCACATTGCCGCGCAGCGACAGTTCCACGCCGCTGTTGCGGATCTTGCCCAGGTTCTCCTTGGCGTTCGAGAAACCGATGTGATCGGGCTTGGCGATGGTCATCACCAGATCGTTGGTCGTGTCGTAATAGATGTCCGCGCTGCCGTTCACACGGTCGTTCCAGAACCCGAAATCGACGCCGAAATTCCGTTTGAGACTGCGCTCCCACTTCAGGCGGGGATTGACCATCGACACCGGCACGGCGCCGATGCTGCCGTTATAGAGCAGATCCGAACTGTACTGGTAGGCCAGCTGCGCCTGATAGGGGCTGAATCCGGCATTGCCGACATAGCCGATGCTGGCGCGCAGTTTGAGCAGGGAGACCGCGGTGCCCCGCATGAAACGCTCCTTGTGGAGGTTCCAGCCGAGGCCCAGCGCACCGAACGGAGCGTATTTGTTGTCGTCGCCGAATTTCGAAGAACCTTCGTAACGGAACGAGAGATCGACGAAATAGCGGTTGCCCCAGATGTAGTTGGCATTGACGTAGCAGCCCAGCATGCGCGAACGGTCCTCGCTGCCGCCGGGATGGCTGCTCTCGGCGAATCCCGTGGCCATAGAGGGGTGTTCGAGCTTATCCGAGAGCACACCCAGCGCACTGAACGAATGACTTTCGGACTGCGCAGACTCGACGTTGACGCCCGCCGTGAGACTCAGCAGGTTCGCGTTGTCGCGGCCCCAGCCCTTGTTGAAGACCACGAAGGCATTGCCCGAAAGCGTGACGGCCGTGCCGTTCGACACGTCGAAGCTGCCCCGCTTGGCCGCATCCTTGTCGTAGAAGCGTTTCGAAAGCGGAGAGTAGAAGGTTTCGCCCTCGCTTTTGGTCTGCGTGTAGGAGAAGGAGGCTTCGACGCGCAGCGAAGAGAGGATCGTCCAGCGGATGCGGAACGTGTCGATGAAACTGCCCGAACGGCTTCTGATGTAACTGCTCAGGTTCTTTTCGTAAAGCGGATTGGCGGCGTAGAACGCCAGGTCGTTATTCAGCGATCCGTCGGCATTGTAGGGGCTGTCGTAAGGGTTGAGCCGAACATAGTCCGAGAAGCTCCCGTAAGGCACGTCGTCCGAGGCGTTGCGGCTCAGCGAAGCGATGTTCTGGAAAAAGAGCCTGTTCATGTCGCCGTAGGTAAGGTTGATGTGCAGCGACGCCACCTCCTTGTCCGACTTCTCCATGACACCCGTCGTGGAGTTGCAGCTGCCCGAAACGTTGTAGCGGAAATCCTGGCTGCCGCCCGAAAGCATCAGGTTGTGGATGTGGTTGAATCCCGTGCGCAGGGCCATCCGCTTCCAGTCGGTGTTGACTCCGGCATTGGCCCGTGCGAGCCGCTCGTAATACTGTTTCTGCCGCTCGACATCGCTGCTGTTGCTCCCCGAGAAATCGCCGTAGACGCCCGCCTGCCGTTCGTATTCGAGCTTCTCGTGCGCATCGAGCAGGCGGTAGTCCGACAAATCGGGAACGCTGACCTGAAAGTTCCCGGTGTAACTGACTTGCAGCCGCCCGGCCTGCGTCGGGCGCGTGGTGATGACCACCACCCCGTTGGCGGCTTTCGAGCCGTAGAACGAAGTCGCCGCGGCATCTTTCAGCACCGAGATCGACTCGATGTCGTCCGAAGGCATATCGAAAACATAGGAGATGTCCACCTCCGTCCCGTCGAGGATGAAAAGCGGGACATTGGTCCGGTCGTCCTCGATGAAACTGCTGCGGCCGCGCAGCACCATATCGGGGACCTTGTTGGGGTCGGAGCCGTTGGCGATGTCGTCGAAGATTTCGAACCCCGGCGTGCGCAGCTGAATGATGTTCAGCACGTTGGTGTGCACCATAGCTTCGATCTCCTCCCGGCGTATGACGTGCGTGGCGCCCGTATAGCTCTCCTTTTTCTTGTCCACATAGCCGGTGACCACGACATCGGCGACGTTCTCGGAACTCTCCGTCAGGCGAACGTCGTAGGAACTCTTTCCGGCGACGATCTTCACCACCCGCTCGCGGTAGCCCAGCATGCGGACACGGAATTCCGAAGCCCCGGCCGGACAGTCGAAGACGAAGCGGCCCGCGGCGTCGGCCACCGTGCCGTGCGGCTTGCGCCCGGCGTCGTAGGCGACGATGTTGGCTCCGACCACGGGCCGCCCCTGCTCGTCGGTCACCGAACCGCCGAGCCGCACCGCGGCAGCGCGCTGCTGTCCCGCGACACGGCCCGTAACCGTCAGCATGCACAACAGAATGCAAACACCTTTATAGATATGCGTCATATCGGAATCACACGAAAGGATAACGGCGCAAAAATAGAACAAGAAACCGCGCACTCCTATCGGTATGATTCGGTATTTCGCAAATGCAATATACCGACAAATGGGGAGTGTGCGAAAAGGCGGAAGAGCTTAATTTTGAGGCTTCAAAATCAAACGCTATGCACTGGTCAAAAACGGCTCTCTGCGCGGCGGCGCTGCTTTCCGCCTGCACCTCGGAGCAACTCCGGGAGACATCCGACGGCGTGGAGCCGTCCGTTCCGCAATTCGAAACGACCGCCGTATGCGGCGGCCGCATACGCCTCAAATTCCGGGAGGGCGAGGAGCCCCCAGCCGTCGCCGAAACCCGCAGCGGCATCCGCACCGGACTTGCGAAATTCGACCGGGCTGCGGCCGGCCTCGGCGTCACTCGCATGCAGCGCGTATTCCCGCCTGCGGGACGCTTCGAGGAGCGCACGCGCCGCGAAGGGCTTCACCGCTGGTACGATGTCTGGTTCGACTCGGTGACGCCCGTGACACGGGCGGCCGGCGACTTTTCGCAGCTGCCGGGCGTCGAACGGGTGGAACCGGTCTATACGACCCGCCCGATCGGTTTCTCCGGCACGGCCGTTCCGGCGGCTCCCCCGGCCTCCCGCGCGGCAGCCGCTCCGTTCGACGATCCCGGACTGGCCCTGCAATGGCACTACGACAACGACGGCACCCTGACCGACGCCGTGGCCGGAGCGGACATCAATCTGTTCCGGGCCTGGGAGGTGACCTCCGGAGCCCCGGAGGTGGTCGTGGCGGTGGTGGACGGGGGCATCGACTTCCGGCACGAAGACCTGTCGGGCAATGTCGGCAACCGGGCCGAACTCTACGGACAGGAGGGTGTGGATGACGACGGCAACGGCTATGTGGACGACATCTACGGCTGGAACTTCATCTATTCATCGGCCTACCCTTACGGTTCGAACAAGATCACCCCGGTGGAGCACGGCACGCACGTCGCCGGAACGATCGGCGCGGAGAACAACAACGGCAAGGGGGTCTGCGGCGTGGCCGGAGGCCGCGGAGGCCATACGGGCGTGCGCCTCATCAGCTGCCAGATGTTCACCGAGAACAAGAGCGACAACGGCGACGAAGTAGCCGCACTCAAATACGGCGCCGATGCGGGTGCGGTCATCAGTCAGAACAGCTGGGGCTACACCAACGTCTATTCGATGCCCGAGGTCACCAAGGATGCCATCGAATACTTCATCAAATACGCCGGCACGGACGAGAACGGCGAACAGGTCGGTCCGATGAAGGGAGGCATCGTGATCTTCGCCGCCGGCAACGAGGAAAGGGACTACATGAGCTATCCGGCCTGCTATGAAAAGGTCGTCGCCGTGTCCGCCCTCGCCCCCGACTACAAAAAGAGCTGGTATTCGAACTTCTCGTCATGGATCGACGTGGCCGCCCCCGGCGGGACCTACCGGACAAACGGCCGCTATTCGGACGAATGCGCCGTTTACAGCACGCTCCCCGGCGACAAGTACGGCTACATGCAGGGGACCTCGATGGCCTGCCCCCATGTCTCGGGCATCGCCGCGCTGGCCGTGGCGAAATACGGCGGTCCGGGCTTCACCCCCGACAAGCTGCGCACCTACCTCGAACGCGGCGTGCACGAGGTAGACAGCTACAACCCCGAATACAAGGGGCGTCTGGGCGCGGGGCTGATCGACGCCTACCTCGCCGTGTCGATGGACCGGGGCATCGACCCCGATCCGGTCACCGACCTGCGGCACAGCGATACGGCGGGCGAAGTCGAACTGACGTGGACCGTTCCCGAGGACGGGGACGACGGACGCGCAGACTTGTTCATCCTGATGTGGCGGGTCGGGACGCTCGAAAACCCCGATCCCGACAACCTGCCCGAGGGTACCTTCACGGCCACCGTTCCGGTACGCGACAAACAGGCCGGGGAGACGATCTCCTACATACTGACCGACATCGCCGAACGAACCCGCTATGTCGTGGCCGTCATCGCCGTCGATCCCTGGGGCAACCGCTCTCCGACGAGCGTCATTTCGTTCGGAACCCCGGCGAACACCCCGCCGACGCTCGTCCGGGAAGGCGATACGGCGGTAAGCATTCCTTACAACGAGACCCGCACGGTCGCGTTCCTCGTCTCCGACCCCGACAGCCACGGATTCACCTATGAATTGCAGGACCCTTCGGGTGCCGTCACGCCCCGCAAGGACGACGAACGTCTCTATCTCGACATCCGCAACTACAAGCGCGTGCCGGGCAGCTACACGGCCCGGATCACCGTCTCCGACAGCTTCGGGGCCTCCGACGCGGCCTCGTTCGATTTCACGCTCCAGCCCAACCTGCCGCCCGTTCCGAACAACGCCTTCGCGCCCGTATACCTCAGTTCGATGCAGGAGACCGCAGAGTTCACGCCCGCCGCAGGTTTCGACGACGAAATCCCGGAAACGGTGACCTATGCACTCGAATACGACACCGACGCACTCTACCTGCAAGCCACCGCGGGCGGCGGATACCGGATCATGCCCCTGCGCTACGGCCGTTCGGAGGTGACCGTCACGGCGACCGACGAGGAGGGCCTCGCAGCCCGAAATTCATTCGCCGTGCTGTGCCGCGACGACTCCCGCGAGGCGGACCTCTACCCCAATCCGGTCGAAAGCCTCCTGACGATCCGCATGGGCCGCAGCGTCCAGGGGGAGCTCGGCGTTACGCTCTACGACGCCGCAGGACGCACGGTGCTGCGGCGCACCGTAGGGATCGCCCCCACGGAACCCGCCGAGATCGACCTTTCGGCGCTCGGCAGCGGCGCCTACACCATCCGCCTCGAACATGCCGGCGGATCGCTCACTCGCACCATCGTCAAACTCTGAAAACAACAACGCCATGCATTCGTTATCTCTCCGCACACTACTCGCCGCTACCCTCCTCCTTGCGCCTTGCGCCGCAGCGGCTCAGGGGGCCGCGGCCTTTCTCGACATTCCCGCCGACGCCCGCAGCACAGCGATGGGCGGCGCCGGCACGGCACTCTCCGCCGATGCCTTCTCCGCTTTCCGCAACGCCGCCCCGCTGTCCTCCGCCGAAACGCGGGCCGGCGGAGGCTACACCTATCTGCCGTGGATGCGCAGTCTGATTCCCGAAACGACCCTGCATGCCGCAGCGGCCTACTTCAAGCCCAACGCAAAACAGGCCGTGTCGCTCGGGTTCCGCCACTTCACCCAATACGGTTCGGAACGCACCGACGACAACGGCAATGTGCTCGGGAAGCTGCGTCCCCGCGACATGGCTTTCGACATCGGTTACTCCCGCACAATCGCCAAAGGACTCTCCGCGGCCCTTACGGGGCGTTACGTCCGTTCGGATGCGGGAACGGGCCATACGGGAAACGCCGTCGCTTTCGATGCCGGGCTCTTCTACCGGCAGACGCTCTCCCGGTCGCATGCGCTGAACTTCGGATTCCAGGCGGCGAATTTCGGCAGCGGCATCGACTGCGGGGGCGGCGGGCAGCCGATGCCGTGGCGGTTGAAAGCGGGCGTTGCCGCGGACCTCGTCTTGGCGCAGGCACACCGCCTGACACTGACCGCCGAAGCCGACTGGCGGCTCCGGCCTGCGGAGTCGCGGGCGTGGTCGGGCCGCTTCGGGGCTGAATATCGATGCTGCGGAATCGCGGCCCTGCGGGGAGGCTACCGCTTGGGCGACCGCTCAGCGGGCGAACAGCGTTACGGCTCGGTCGGCGCGGGCCTCCGTTGGAAATACGTCGCGGCCGATGCGGCCTATCTGCTCGCCGGAGAGAGTTCCCCGCTGCACGACACGTGGATGCTGACCATCCTGTTCAGCTGGTAATCCCGTGCGTTTCAGAGGCAAACGATCTGGCGCGCGAGCGGCATCTCAAAATGAGAATGGAAGTTCTCATTTTGAAACGGTTTCACGGCAGGCACGAAAGAGACGCATACTGGCAGTCAGGCAGATAGCGTGAGCTTCCCGATGTGGCATTCCGGTTGGTCTCTTCTGCGGCATGAAACTTTTTATCGTATCCAACAGACTGCCCGTAAAGGTTTCGGAAAAAGAGGGAGAACTTCTTTTCACGCGGAGCGAAGGCGGACTCGCAACCGGGCTCGATTCATTGCAGACCCAATACGAAAAACACTGGATCGGCTGGCCGGGACTCGACGTGGAAAAAGCCGAGGACCGGCAGCACATCCGTGAAGAGCTGGAAAAACTGGACTTCCATCCCGTGTTCCTCACCGGGGAACAGATCGAAAACTACTACGAAGGGTACAGCAACAGCACGATCTGGCCCCTGTGCCATTATTTCTTCTCCTACACGCAGTACCGGCAGGATTTCCGGGAAAGCTACCGCGAAGTCAACCGGCTCTTCTGCGAGGAGGTGCGCCACCTGGTCGGTCCCGACGACATCGTCTGGGTGCAGGATTACCAGCTCATGCTGCTGCCCGGCATGCTCCGCGAGATCATGCCCACGCTCTGCATCGGCTATTTCCACCACATCCCGTTCCCCAGCTACGAACTGTTCCGGATTCTGCCCGAACGGGCCGAACTGCTGCGGGGCGTGTTGGGCGCCGACCTGATCGCCTTCCACACGCACGACTACATGCGCCACTTCATCAGCACGGCGGAACGGGTCCTGCACATGGATTTCAAACTCGACGAAACCCAGATCGGCAACCGTTTCGTGCGGGTCGATGCCCTGCCGATGGGCATCGATTACGAAAAATTCCACCGGATCTCCTCCTCGCCGGCCGTCGGGCAGCTGATCGCCCGCACGCGGGCCCACTTCGGCGACCGGAAACTGGTGCTTTCGGTTGACCGGCTCGATTACAGCAAGGGCATCCGCCACCGTCTGCACGGATTCGACTCCTTTCTGAAACAACATCCCGAATACCTGGGCAAGGTGACGCTGGCGATGGTGATCGTTCCCTCGCGCGACCGGGTCGGCTCCTACGCCGACCTGAAAACCCGCATCGACGAGGAGATCAGCGCCATCAACGGCCGCTACTCCACGATGGACTGGACGCCGGTCTGCTATTTCTACCACGGCTTTTCGTTCGAGGAGCTGGCGGCCATGTACTACGTCGCCGACATAGCTCTGGTCACTCCGCTGCGCGACGGCATGAACCTCGTGGCCAAGGAGTACGTCGCCGTCAAGGACGGCAATCCGGGCGTATTGATCCTCAGCGAAATGGCCGGAGCATCCGTGGAGCTGGCCGACGCCATCCGGATCAATCCGAACGACACGGAGCAGATCGTTTCGGCGCTCGTCCGGGCGCTGGAAATGCCCGTCGGGGAGCAGTTGCAGCGGATACGGCGGATGCAGGCCGTCGTATCGGAACAGACCGTGAACCGGTGGGCCGCGGACTTCATGGCGGGACTGGCCGAAGTGTGCCGCAAAAACCGCTCGGTCAGACGGCGCCAACTGACACCCGAGACGCTGGAACAAATTCTCCATACCTACCGGCACACCGGCCAGCGTCTTCTGCTGTTCGACTACGACGGCACGCTGGCGCCCATCTGCCGCCGCCCCGAGGCGGCCGTGCCGGGACGCGAACTCTACAAGGCGCTGTGCGCCCTCGCTGCCGACCGCAGCAACCGCGTGGTGATCAGCAGCGGCCGCGACCGTGCGACCCTGGACCGATGGTTCGGCAAACTGCCCGTCTCCCTGGCCGCCGAACACGGCGCATTCTACAAGGAGTGCCGGGGCGGATGGCACGAAAACCTGCACCGTGCCGCATGGGATTCGGAGCTGCTGGAGCTGATGAACCGTTTTGTCGAACGGACGCCCCGTTCGCATCTCGAACAGAAACAGACGGCTCTGGCATGGCACTACCGCGAAACGGACGAATGGCTGGGAACGCTGCGGGCACAACAGCTGGTGACGGCCCTCATTCCGCTCTGCATGCGCCTGCACCTGCAAATCATGCCCGGAAACAAGGTCGTGGAGGTCAAGTCGGCCGAATATTCCAAAGGTTCGGAGGTCCGCCGTCTGCTGCGTCAGGAGCGTTACGACTTCATCCTCGCAATCGGCGACGACACGACCGACGACGACATGTTCCGGGCCCTGCCCCGGGCAGCCGTCACGGTGAAAGTCGGCGCCGCCTCGGAATATGCCCGCTACAATCTGCCGCGGCAGGCCGACGTACTGCCGCTGCTCACGACGTTCGCCCAAAACAGCCATACCGGCGGATCGGTCCGCGACACGTTCGCACGAGGGGTCCGGACCGTCTGGAAAGCCGTGAGGAACCTGCTGACCAACAAGAAATACGACGATGAAAAATAATCTCAATTACGGCGTCATCGGCAATTGCCGGACCGCCGCGCTCATCTCCGAACGGGGCAGCATCGAATGGCTTTGCTTCCCCGACTTCGATTCGCCCTCGGTGTTCGCCGCCCTGCTCGACCGCACGAAAGGCGGATCGTTCGGATTCGACGTACCCGACGGCTATGCTGTCCGGCAGAGCTACGTCCCGCACACCAACATCCTCTCGACTCGCTTCGCGTCGGACGAAGGCGAATTCGAGGTGCTCGACTACATGCCCTGCTACCGCTCGTTCGAAAAGGAACACTACCTGCCGGCGGAGCTCTACCGCTACATCCGTTTCGTGAAGGGGCGGCCCCGCTTCCGCATTCGCTACGACCCTGCCCCGAACTATGCGCAGGGCGAGGTGCGCATTCGCCGGACCGCCGGATTCATCGAGAGTTACAGCTCCGCCGACAACAAGGACCGCCAGTATCTCTACTCTTCGATTCCGCTGCAAGCCGTCGCCGGCCGCGAGGAGATCCGGCTCGAAAAGGACGAATTCCTGCTACTGTCGTACAACGAGAAGGTCATCCCGATCGACATCGAACGCGAAAAGATCGAATATTGCCGCACGCTGGTCTACTGGCTCAACTGGACCAACCGGACCCGGCAGTACACCTGCTACAACGAAGTCGTCGAACGGAGCATGCTGGTGCTGAAACTGCTCTCCTACTACAACGGTGCAATGCTGGCGGCGCTGACCACCAGCCTGCCCGAAACCGTGGGCAAAGTGCGCAACTGGGACTACCGTTTCTGCTGGCTGCGCGACGCCTCGATGTCCATCGAGACGATGTTCCGCGTCGGACACACCGGCGCCGCACGGCGGTTCATGAAGTTCATCCAGTCCTCGTTCATGTCACGCCACGACTACCAGATCATGTACGGCATCCGCGGCGAACGGAAACTGACCGAAGTGATTCTGGAACATCTCGACGGATACAAGGGCTCGAAGCCCGTGCGCATCGGCAACGACGCCTACCACCAGAAGCAGAACGATTCGTTCGGCTACCTGATGGACCTCGTCTGGCAGTATTACCGGCTGATGCCGGGCACGCTCGACGAAATCGAGGACATGTGGGAGATGGTCAAGAGCATCCTCGCCACCGTCGCCGAAGAGTGGCGCAATCCCGACAAGGGGATCTGGGAGATCCGCGGCGAAGAGCAGCATTTCGTCTCCTCGAAGGTGATGTGCTGGGTGGCGCTCGACCGCGGGGCCCGCATCGCGGCGAAACTCGGAAAAGAGGAGTTCGCGGCCCGCTGGCGCGAGGAGGCCGAAGCGATCCGCCGCGACGTGATGGAACACGGCTGGAAGAGCGAAATACAGAGCTTTTCGCAGGCTTACGGCAATCTGGCGCTCGATTCGTCGCTGCTGCTCATGGAGCCCTACGGATTCATCGCCGCAAACGACCCGCACTACCGCAAGACGGTCGAAGCCGTCCGCAAGGCGTTGTTCCGCAAGGGGCTGATGTACCGCTACAACAGCGAGGACGATTTCGGCGTCCCCAGCTCGGCATTCACGATGTGCACCTTCTGGCTCATCCGCGCGCTGTTCGTCACGGGACAGCGCAACGAAGCCAAGACACTTTTCAGTCAGGTCCTGCGATACGGCAATCACCTGGGGCTGTTCAGCGAACATCTCGATTTCGACACCAAGGAACAACTGGGAAACTTCCCGCAAGCCTATTCGCATCTGGCGATCGTCAACACGGCGCTGCTTTTCGCCGAGGAGAAGGAACGGCTGGATTTCATCCGGCCATAATAACCGAAGAAGCCCGCGAACAGGCGGGCTTCCTCTTTTCAGATACATACGCTCAATAGCCGGGGGTCTGCACCATATCCGGATTGGGGTTCGATTCGAATTCCGAGGTCGGGATCGGCATGGCGTAGTTGGTGTCCTTCCAGACGATGTTCGTCTTGGCCGCTCCCGGGCCGGACACCGTCTTGTAATAATCGGCCTCCTGCTTGCCCAGGCGCAGGAACCGCACGTACTCCCACCAGCGCATTTCGCCGAAGAACTCGGCCCAAAGTTCGTAGAGCAGCGGATCGTTGGCCAGATGGTCGGTCGCATCGGCGGTCAGCGTGCGGTCGGTCAGCGACCCGTAATCGACGGGCGAGGCCCCGTCGGGCGAATAGCCGTAGGCGCGGCGCTTCACTTTGTTGACATATTCCAGCGCCGTGGCCGGATCGGAGTCTTTCAGCAGATAGGCGTACATCAGGTAAATCTCCGGCAGGCGGATGAAATAGATGTTGTAACCGGCGACGTTGCGCGTGGCGTCGGCCAAATGGCCGTCGAGATAGTTGTATTTCCGCACGGGCCAGCCGTAGAAGGTCTCGGGGTCGTTGCCCGTGTTGGGGTCCATCTCCCACCATTTGTTGAACTCCACCTGCGCGACCTTGCGGTAGGCGTTCACGCCGTCGATGGTCATCTGCACCGAATCGACGAAGGGTTGCAGCGAGCAGACGAAAAGCCGCGGGTCGGGCTCTCCCGGCTCCCATTTGCCCAGTTTCCTGCGGTGGGCGAGCTGCTGATCCATATACTCCTCGCTGAGCGAATAGCGCAGCGAACCGTCGGGCTTCGTTTCCGAGAGGACGTGCCCTTCGGCGAGCGGCGCGGCATCGGTGTAGCCGAAGCGCGGCAGGTTGCGGTCGTGCATGTACTGGTTGCCGTAGGACATGGCCGTCCGCGTGCTGTCGGGAGCGATGCAGAACGGCGGGTAGTAGAGCGAAAGGGTCGAACCCGTATTCTGATTGCCATAGGCCGAACCGTTGGTCGGATCGGCCTTGTTGGCCATCTCGTAGAACGATTCGCTGTTGAACTCGTATTCGTCGTAACCGCTGAACATCATGCGGTAGCGTTCGAACGGCTCCAGCGTTTTGCCGCTGTTATGGATACAGTCTTCGAGATCGGTCTTCGCCTTGTCGTTCTGTCCCGCGAAGAGGCACGCCTTGGCCCGGAAAGCCTTGGCCGACCAGACGGTCACGCGGTGGTTGTCGGTCTGCGTGAGAAGCCCCACGGCCCGGTCCAGATCGTCGATGATGGCCTGGTAGCAGGCGCCCGTCTTCGCGCGTCCGACGTACATCTCCTCCAGCGTCTTGGGAACCTTGTCGATGATGGGAATGCCCACGCCGTCCATGTCGGGCTGACCGTAGAGCGACAGCATGTGCCACCGGTAGAAAGCCCGGAAGAAGAGACATTCGCCTTCGTAATTGTCCAGCGATGCCGCCTCGGACGCCGGAGCGGCGGCCCGGTAGGCGTCGATCTCCTCCATGGCCGTATTGGCGTAGTAGACACCCATGCTGAGCGCCGTCCAGGGGTCCGTCACCTTGTTGTTGCCGGTCTTCACGGCGCCGGAGCAAATATCGACCCATCCCTGATCGTTGTGCCATTGGAGGTCGATGGTGTGGTCGAGGCAGTACATGACGTATCCGGCCCAGTAGTTGCCCAGAAAACACCAATGGTGCTGGGCGCCGTAGACCGAGTTCACCAGCAGGTCGATGTGCCCGATCGACGTGGGGAAATTGCCCTTGGAGAGCGAATCGGGATCGTTCAGGTCGAGGTAATTCGTACAGGAGACCGCCAGTGCCGCACAACCGGAGAGGGCGGAGATTCGAAGATATGCAATCAGTTTTTTCATGTCGGGAAACGGTTAAAAGTTCATGTCGAGTCCGAACGAGATCATCTTGGTCTGCGGATAGGTGCTGCCGTAATAGATGCCGTAAGCGGTCTTGGTCGTCGTCGAGAATTCGGGGTCGAGGCCCGAGAAATCGGTGAAGGTGAGCAGGTTGCTGGCCGATACGTAGATGCGGATACGGTCGATCTTCGCCTTGCGCGTCCACCGCTTCGGGAAGGTGTAGCCCAGCGTGATATTCTTGAGTTTGAGATACGAGCCGTCCTCGACGAAATAGTCGGAATAACGCTGGTAATTGTAGTTCGGGTCCTTGACCGGAGCGTTGCCGTTGGCCGGGTCGGGCGTGACGATGCGCGGCCGCGAAGTCAGCCCGTTGCCCAGGAAATAGGAGGCTCCGAAGACATCGGCCGTGGTGTTGGAACTCTGCTGCACGCTCTCGGTGTAGGACCTCGAAAGGTTCATCACGTCGTTGCCCGCGATGCCCGTGAAGTCGGCCGAGAAGTCGATGCCGCGCCATTCGAGCGAGATGTTGAACCCGTACTGCACCTTCGGCCAGGGATTGCCGATGAAGGTGCAGTCCTCGTCGTCGATCGTGCCGTCGTTGTTCAGATCGACGTATTTCAGGTCGCCGATGCCCGTCAGCCGCTGGTGGTAGTAGTCGTGGCCGTTGGCCTGCGCTTTGGCGTTGAGTGCGTCGATTTCCTCCTGCGAGGTGATCATCCCGTCGGTTTTCAGCCCCCAGAACTGGCTGATCGGCTGCCCGTTGACCGTCTTGCAGGGACTCGGGCCCGTGTTGGGATGCCCGCCGCCGCCATAGATATAGGCCGTGGGAAGGCCCAGATCGACCACCCTGTTGCGGTTCTGCGAAACGTTGCCGCTGACGGCATAGTTGAAATAACCGATGTTGTTACGGTAGCTGACCAACAGCTCCCAGCCTTCGTTGTCGATGCGGCCGATGTTCACCGGCATCGTGCTCATCGCAGTCAGTCCGCCGCCCATCGACGTAATGCCCGCCGAATTGGGGGTCGAAAGGGCGTAGATCATGTTTTTGGTGATGCGCTGGTAATAGTCGAACGAGAACGAGAGGCGGTTCCGGAAGAGATCGAGGTCCAGACCGACGTTCGTGTTGTAGATCGACTCCCACTTGATGTCCTCGTTGATGACCTTGATGTTATTGTAGCCGCCGACGGCTGTGGTGCCGTCGAACGAATGCACCGTCACGTTCTGGAACGCCGCCATGTAGGCGAACTTGTTCAACGCCTGGTCATTGCCCAGGATTCCCCAGCTGAAACGCGGTTTGAGCGAGGTGATCCACTGCTGGTTCCAGGACTTGAAAAAAGGCTCCTCGGAGATCTTCCACCCCACCGACACCGACGGGAAGACGCCCCAGCGGTTCTTGGGGCCGAATTTCGGCGATCCGTCGCGGCGGAAGTTGACCGTCAGCAGGTAGCGGTTGTCGAACGAATAGTTCAGGCGGCCGAACTGCGAGAGGAAGCGGTCTTCGCTCAGGGCGCCCGAAGCGGTCTTGTTGATGTTCGTCGAGAGTGCGAACGACAGCGGATCGTTCACCGGGAAATCGGTCGCCGTGGCGCTCAGGTCGGCGAAATGGGCGTTCTTGGCCTCCCAGCCGAGCATCGCCTTGAAATCGTGGCGTCCGAACTTGCGGGCATAGGAGAGCGTGGCCGTGAAGGTGTACTGCTCGTCGTAATTGAGCGCCTTGGTGTAGCTGTCCTTCGAGGGCGAACGGCCGAGGTTGTTGGGCTCGGAATAGTTGTCGTCGTAGCCGCCGCCCAGCTGGGCCGATCCCGTGAGGTTCAGTTTCAGCCCCTTGACGATCTCCCAGTCAACGAAAAGGTCGGCGTTGGCCAGCAGGTCGGACTGCTTCTGATGCTGGAGCGCGATGACGGCCACGGGATTCGAACCGTCGAAGTCGATTCCCGAAGGAACCGCCGCATAGCCTCCGTCCTCGTCGTAGACGTTCATATAAGGGATCGAGACCCAGGGGAAAGACTCCGTGTAGGGATTCCCGCGCAGACGGGCCAGATAGATGCGCGTGCCGACGGTGACGGAGTTGTTCACCTTGTAATCGACGTTCAGACGGGCCGAGATGCGCTCCCAGTAGTTGTTCATCTGAATCCCGTTCTCCCGTTCGTAAGCCCCCGAAAGGTAGTAGCGGAATTTCTCGCTGCCGCCCGTCAGCGAAAGGTTGTAGCTCTGCTCGATGCCCGACTGGTAGATCTCGTCAACCCAATCGGTATTCGGAAGCGACGCCGGATCGGACCAGATCGGATAGTTCTCGCCCAACGCCTGCTTTACGCGGATATAGTCGGTCGTGCCCAGCAGATCGTACATGTCCGTATATTGCCGGACGCCGACATGGCTGGTGAACGAGAGTTTGGGCTTGGCGTTGAAACTGCCCTTCTTGGTCGTGATGAGCACCACGCCGCCGGCCGCACGCGAACCGTAGATCGCCGCGGCGCTGGCGTCTTTGATGACCTCGATGGACTCGATGTCGTTCAGGTTGTAGTTGCTGTTGTTGTCGCAGGCCACGCCGTCGATGACGAACAGCGGATTCAGCCCGTTGATCGACCCGACGCCGCGGATCACGATGTCCGAACCGCTGCCCGGCTTGCCGCTGGTCTTCGAGACCATCACGCCGGCCACCTTGCCCTGTAAAGCCTCGGCCACGGAACGGGCCGGAACGTCCTTGAAATCATCCGCTTTCACGGAAGCGATGGAGCCCGTCAGATCCGATTTCGACTGCGTTCCGTACCCCACGACGACCACGTTGTCCAGCCGTTCGGCCTCTTCTTCGAGGACGATCTTCAATTCATCGCGGTTCAGCACCGGGAGTGTCAGGCTCTTGTAGCCGACATAGGTGATGAGCAGGGTCGAACGCGCGGGCACCGTCAGCGAGAAGGAGCCGTCCGGACCGGTGATCGTACCGCTCACGGTCGGAGCATCCTTGACGACAATGGTGGCGCCGATCAACGGATTGCCGTGTTCGTCCGTCACCTTGCCGGAAACGGTGCGTTCGGCAGGCCGCGCCGCCTCGACGGCCGTGGCGGCCGCGGGTTTCTCATCCGCACGCGCCGACGCGGAAAGACAGCACAACAAGAGCAGGAGGACGCATGTCCGCCTGCCCGCAAGAGAGGAGTAGCATCTTTTCATAAATCGGATTTGAGTTTGTCCGGACCCGGCTCAATCGGGATGCCAAAGCAGGAACGAAGCGGCGAATCGACTGAAAATCAAAGTCCTGCTGCGGGGAACTTTCTCCGCAGCGTGTGGAAGAGCTCTACAAGAGTGTGGAAAAACTCCACACTCCGGATGTGGAAAGCTCCGGCCCTCCGCCCCGATACCGCGGACCGGTTCGGCGTCGCCAGCCTCTGTTCCGCTTCGGAAGGAGGCCATCGAAGCCCCGGCGGCACACGCTTCGAACCGGAAAATTTGAGAAAACGACCGATATTCCGTATCTTTGTAAAGATCGAATGCGTATTTAATACATTCGGTCCCAGACATATAACATTCGGTCGTTTTATAACCTTTCGGATATGACAATCGAGAAACTGGACGGCACTTCGCCCCGCCTTTATACACTCGTCGCTCCGCTGGTCATGCGACGCAGCGTGCTGCGCCAGAACAATAACTATCCGTTCTGGACCTCGCGTGCGCATACGTGGTTCGTCGCGTGGGAAGGCGAGACCGTCTTCGGGTTCATGCCCGTGGAGATCACCGACGGCGGAGTGGCCAAGATCAACAACTACTACGTTTCGGGCGACGATCCGCAGCTGCTGTCGCGCTTCCTGCGCGAAATCATCCGATACTACCACCGCGACTATACGATACGTTCCGTGACGTTGCTCCGCCACGCCGAGGTGTTCCGCACCGAGGGCTTCGTCCCCACGAAGGAGTGGACGCAGTACGTGACGATGCAATACGGGAAAAAACGGCAGCCATGAACGTCTACGAGCGGACACAGCGGCGGTTGAAAACGGTCTTCGACCTTTTCGACAACATCTACGTCTCCTTTTCCGGCGGCAAGGACAGCGGCGTGCTGCTCAACCTCTGCATCGACTACATTCGGCGTCACGGACTGCGCCGCCGGATCGGCGTATTCCACATGGATTACGAAATCCAGTACCGCGACACGCTCGACTACGTGGACCGGACGCTGGCCGCGAACGCCGACATTCTCGATGTCTACCGGGTCTGCGTGCCGTTCAAGGTCCAGACCTGCACCTCGATGTTCCGGCAGTACTGGCGGCCGTGGGAGGAGTCGAAGCGGGACATTTGGGTGCGGGAGATGCCCGAAGGATCTCTCACACGGCGCGACTTCCCGTTCTTCACCGACGAAATGTGGGACTACGAATTCCAGAACCGCTTCGCCGAATGGCTCCACGCACGCAGCGGCGCGGCGCGCACGTGCTGTCTGATCGGCATCCGCACGCAGGAGAGCTTCAACCGCTGGCGCACGATATACAGCGACCGCAACCACCACCGCTTCTCGGACAAACGGTGGATACGCCAGCGGACCGGCAAGGGCATCTGCAACGCCTACCCGCTCTACGACTGGCTGACGACCGACATCTGGACGGCGAACGGACGTTTCGGCTGGCCCTACAACCGGCTGTACGACCTTTTCTACCGGGCCGGCGTGCCGCTCGACAGTCAGCGCGTGGCCAGTCCGTTCATCTCGCCGGCCATCGCCAGCCTGCACCTCTACAAAGCCATAGATCCGGACATGTGGGGACGCATGGTCGGCCGGGTTGACGGAGCCAATTTCGCGGCGCTGTACGGCAGGACGACGGCCGTCGGCTGGCAGTCGGTGCGTCTGCCGAAGGGAATGACGTGGGAGCGTTACATGCACTTCCTGCTCTCGACACTCCCGGAGCCGACGCGGCGCAATTACCTCGAAAAACTCTCCGTGAGCATCCGCTTCTGGCGCGAAAAGGGCGGATGTCTCTCCGAAGAGACCATCGCCAGACTGCAAAAGGCCGGCATCCGCATCGAAGTCGGCGACAAAAGCGCCTACCGCACCGACAAGCGTCCGGTGCGCATGGAGTATCTCGACGACACGGACCTGCCGGAATTCAGCCAGCTGCCCACGTTCAAGCGCATCTGCATCTGCATCCTGAAAAACGACCACGCCTGCAAATACATGGGTTTTTCGCCCAACAAGAGCGAAACGCAGCGCCGCAGGAAAATCATGGAAAAATATGAATCGCTATTACGAACATCCGACCGAGAAGAACTTCCGGAGCCCTGTCTATAACGTCCGCGCCGTACCGGTGGAGAAGATCGTGGCGAACAGCTACAACCCCAATGTCGTGGCGCCGCCCGAAATGAAACTGCTGGAACTGTCGATCTGGGAAGACGGCTACACGATGCCGTGCGTCTGCTATTACGACGCCGAAAGGGACCGTTACGAACTGGTGGACGGCTACCACCGCTATTTGGTGCTCAAAACCTCGAAGCGCATCTACGAACGCGAACGGGGGCTGCTGCCCGTCACCGTGATCGAAAAGGACCTTTCGAACCGCATGGCCTCGACCATCCGCCACAACCGGGCGCGGGGAACGCACAACGTCGAGCTGATGAGCGAGATCGTCGCCGAACTGACCCGCGCGCGGATGTCCGACCAGTGGATCATGCGTCATATCGGCATGGACCGCGACGAGCTGCTGCGTTTGAAACAGATCACGGGCCTCGCCGAACTCTTCGCCGACAAGGAGTTCAGCCTCGGCGATGCCGACGAAGATGCGGCCGAATGATCAGCTCTGCGGCATGCGCCCCACGGCCCCGGACCGTTTCGGCGGAATCCTGACCGGATCAGGCGGGTAACAGAATGGAAAAGCGGCTGCCCTTGCCGATCTCGCTTTCGACCGAGATCGTTCCTCCGTGCGCCTCGACGAACTCTTTCGAGATCGCCAGCCCCAGCCCGCTGCCCTGCACCTTGGTCCCGGGAACGCGGAAATAGCGTTCGAAGATGCTCTTGTGGTAGCGCGGGTCGATGCCGCGGCCGAAGTCGCGCACGTAGATCTCCACCGCCTTTTCACGCTGCACGGCGCCGATGATGATGCGCGATTTCTCGGGCGAATGGTGGATGGCGTTCGACAGCAGATTGGTGATGACCCAGGCGATCTTCTCGTTATCGACGAAGAGTTTCGAAATCTTTTCGGGATAATCAATCTCCACGAAGCAATGGAACCGTTCCGCCAAGATCTGAGTGGCGTGCACGGCATAGTCGATCAGCTCGACAGGTTTCACGACCTTGGGCATGAGTTTGAGCTTTCCCGACTCGACCTGCGTCATGTTGAGCAGTTCGCCCGTAATATTCAGCAAACGGTCGCTGCTGTCCTTGATACTGCCCACAAGCTGTTTCTGCTCGTCGTTGAGCTGCCCCAGCCGGGTGTCGCCCAGCAGTTGCAGACTCATCAGGATCGAGGAGATCGGGGTTTTCATCTCGTGCGAAACGGTCGAGATGAAATTGGTCTTGGCCGAATCCAGTTCCTTGTATTTCGTCACATTGTTCAGCACGATCAGGTTGCCGATGAACTGTTGCGCCGTACTGCCTACGGGCGTAATGTAAAGCGGCGTATTTTCCACCTGGAAATAGCTCTCCTTGTTGTCGGCATAGATTTTCAGCGGCTGCTGGTCATCTTTTTTCTCTTGTTCGCCGTAAAGTCCGCGGACAAGACGCCGCAGCAAGTCGTTCGAAAGCGCGACTTCCGTCGCATTGCGTCCGACGACATCCTCTTTGAGATTCAGCACGGAGAGAGCCTCGTTATTCATGAACAAGATATTGCGGGACGAATCCAGACCGATGATCGGTTCATGCAGCGTATTCACGATCGCTTCGACGCGGGTCTTCGCAGTCATCAGCTTGTCGAGCGAACTGCGCCGGTATTCGTCCAGCCTGGCGGCCATGTCGTTGAACGACTGCGCCACCTCCCCGAACTCCCGGTCGTCGCCGAAATCGAGCCGCTGATCGTAATTGTGGTTGGCGATCTGCGTGATCCCCTGCTTCAACCGGTCGATGGGCCTCAATACGATCGCCGGGAAACGAATCAGAAAGATCATGGCCAGTAAAACGCAAAGTACGGAGACGATCGTCAGCGACCACATCGCATCCGCAGCCCTCGTCGCCGTATCGGAACTTTTCATGCGGATCGAAGTCATGTTCAGCTCCATGATCCGATAGAGATCGTCCCGAATCAATCTGATCTCAGTATCCGTCATGCTGTCCGTCAGCGCCGCAATCTTATCGCCCAGCGCCGCAGTGACTTCCCGCTCGTTGGCTTCGGTGATGTTTTCCCGCTGCAATTCGAGGCTGCGGATCAGGGTCTGCCGGGAAGCGGAATCCCGGGAGATGCGATCCAACGAGCGCAGCATATCCTTGGCATAATGCAGGGAATTATAATTGTCCGCGAGAATCTCCTTCGACGACTTCGACAACTGCCGCACATAACTGACGGACTGAATGCCCAGCAGCAGAATCAGGGCGAACAGGAATCCGATACCCAATGTCAATCGGTAACGCAGTTTCATAAATTACGATAAAATGGTTAAGTCAATATTCAAACGCGACAGGCGATTCAGCAGAAAGCGCAGTCGTATCGCCGTAACGATCAAAGAATAAAGGGAAAACTCCGGCTTGCTGATACAGACGTTGCTGATCTTCCTGTCGATACACGCCTCGACAATCGTATCTATATGCCGGTTCGAATGCACGCGCATCACCTCGCCGCCCAGTTCCTGCGCCAGATTGAAATTGTTGATCAGGTAGCGTTGCCGCGCCAGCGGAATCCGATCCGGAGCCTCCCGGTCGCTCTGGACGTAGAGAACCGTGAATCCGGCGTTGAGATGCGTGGCCATACGCGCCGTTTTGCGGATGACCTTTCGGGCCCGCTTCTCGCTGCTGTCGATCACCGCCAGGATGCGGCCATGCAGCTGCGCCGTATTGACGACCTCGTTTTCAACTTTCTTCTCCACACGCAGCGCCACCTCTTTCAGCGCCAGCTCGCGTAGCTGAAGGATGTGCTCCTGCCGGAAAAAGTTGTTCAGGGCCGTCTGGATTTTTTCCGGCTTATAGATCTTGCCCGCTTTCAGACGGTCGATCAGGTCCTCCGCCGTCAGGTCGATATTCACCACCTCATCGGCCATCGCCAGCACGCTGTCCGGAACCCGCTCGTGAACCTCCACACCGGTAATCTCCTGAACCTGTTCATTGAGGCTTTCGATATGCTGGATGTTGATTGCGGAAATGACGCTGATCCCCGCATCGAGAATCTGCATCACGTCCTGCCACCGCTTGGGATTTTCGCTTCCTTCGATGTTGGTGTGGGCCAATTCGTCAACGACGACGATCTCCGGATGCAGGTTGACGATCGCCTGCGCGTCCATCTCTTCAAGCTCCTTGCCCTTGTAAAAGAGCCTGCGCCGGGGAATGAACGGAAGCCCCGCTACGAGGGCTTCCGTTTCCGCACGGCCATGCGTCTCAACATATCCGATACGCACATCGACACCTGCGTCGAGCAACTGGTGCGCCTCCTGCAACATGCGGTAAGTCTTGCCCACGCCGGCACTCATGCCGATATAGACCTTGAACTTGCCGCGATGCGACTCCTTGATCAGATCGAGAAAGTGCTCGGCGCTCCTCCGGGTGTCATGGGTATCCATACAGCTACATTCTGAACGAGAATCCGCCGACAAAGTTAACATCGTCGAGAGCGGGATTCCAAATCAAATTGGTGAAAATTCCAATTTTCATACCGTCGGCACCCTTGATGTCCCAGGTTTTGCCGGCATTGAGGAAGACATTCTGTACGTAGAAATCGCGGTCGCCGCAGTTATAGGTCGCGGCAGCGTTCCAGGGAACCATACCCACGCCGGCTTTCATGTCGATCGTCTTCACCGTGAAAGGACAGGCCACCTCGAAATAGGAGGCATAGGCGCGTTCTCCCTTATGGTTCCGGTCGGCGGCGCCGAACAGAATCGTGTACCACGACAGCGTGAAAGGCAGTTTTTCCGATACGACCCAGCTGGCACCCACCTCGATGCGGTGGGGAGAACGGCTGTCGAACACGAAATAGCGGTCATCGTCATGTCCGGTCCAATAAAGGTCGGCCACCGAAAGCGTCACGGGCCCCAGCTGATAAGCCAGCGTGAGATCCATCTCCTTATAGCCGCTGTCGCTGAAATCGACCGACCCCCAGGCCGTCACCGAGAAGTTTCCGGCCGTCATGGTCAGCGCGGGTTGCAGGGCCGGGCCCGACTCCCTGACACCGCGCCAGTAATACGAACTTACGAGATCGGAACCGCCGCCGAACGACACTCCTTCGTTTCGGGCGGCAACGTGATTCGTTCCAAACAAGGCCGCAGCGGCCAATGCTCCGAGTAAAATGCGTTTCATAAACTTTCAAATAGGTTTCTTCTTGTTCGATTCGAATTATTTTTTGTCCGTTGCGCCCCGAAACCCGTCTCCGGGTCCGGGCGTACGCGACGGGAAATGCTTGTTTTGCATGGTCCGACTTACGAAAGCCGGAAACCGGCCGAATTGTCAAATCAAGTCCGTGACCAGAAACACGACCAAAAATACGATCAGCACGATCAGCCAGCGTCTGGCCGGTTTATCCAGCTTTTCCATAAGTTCCTCACGCTTTTATTCGTTCTGTGCGGTGTCCAACGCCACGTTCAGCTTCAGGACATTGACCTTATAGGTGCCGAAGAGTCCGAGCCACGGTTTGCAGACATTCTCTTCGACGATCTTCTTCACCTCGGCTTCCGACATGCCGCGGGCCGCGGCCACACGGCGGATCTGCACCTCGGCGCCGCGGATCGAAATGTCGGGATCGAGGCCCGAACCGCTCGCGGTCACCATCTCGGCGGGAACCTCCTCGCGCGAGAGGTAGGGATGGGCGGCGAGGAAAGCGTCGATGCGCTCCTCCACCTGGGCCAGATATTCGGGATTGTTCGTGCCCTTGTTGCTGCCGCCCGAGCCTTCGCCGTTGTAGTCCACGTTCGAAGGACGCACCCAGAAATAGACACTGTCCGTAAAGACCTGCCCCACGTTGGCTGCCCCGACCACCCGGCCGTTATAGGTCACCACGGGAGCCTCACCGTCATTGGGCGATGCCACCCACGCCACGAGGCGCAGCACCAATACATAACCGACGAACAGCACGACGCACATCGCCAGCGTTATCCTGATTGAAATCCAAAGATTTTTCATAATTCAAGCAATACGTTAAAAGAACACACTTACCAACATGTCGATCAGCTTGATGCCGATGAACGGAACGACGATGCCGCCCAGGCCGTAGATGAAGAGGTTGCGTCGCAGCAGGGCCGAGGCTCCGATCGGTTTGTAGGCGACGCCGCGCAGAGCCAGCGGAATCAGCAGCGGAATGATGACCGCGTTGAAAATCACAGCCGAGAGGATGGCGCTTTCGGGCGAATGCAGGTGCATGATGTTCAGCGTCTGCAACGCCGGAATCGAGGTGATGAACAGCGCCGGAACGATGGCGAAGTATTTGGCCACGTCGTTGGCGATGGAGAAGGTCGTCAGCGTACCGCGCGTCATCAGAAGCTGCTTGCCGATCTCGACGATCTCGATCAGTTTCGTGGGGTCGTTGTCCAGATCGACCATGTTGCCCGCCTCCTTGGCGGCCTGCGTGCCGCTGTTCATCGCAACGCCCACGTCGGCCTGCGCGAGCGCCGGAGCGTCGTTCGTACCGTCGCCCATCATGGCCACCAGTTTGCCGGCCCGCTGTTCGCGGCGGATATACTCCATCTTGTCCTCGGGCTTGGCCTCGGCGATGAAGTCATCGACACCTGCCTGTTCGGCGATATATTTGGCTGTCAGCGGATTGTCACCCGTCACCATCACGGTCTTCACGCCCATCTTGCGCAGACGTTCGAAACGCTCGCGGATACCCGTCTTGATGATGTCCTGCAATTCGATGACGCCCATGATCCGTTCGTTCTCGCAGACCACGAGGGGCGTCCCGCCGTTCTCCGAGATCGTGCGCACGATCTTCTCCACTTCCGGAGAGAATCCGTTGCCCGCTTTTTGCGCGATCGCACGGATAGCCTCCGAAGCGCCCTTGCGGATGCGGCGGCCGTCGGGCATGTCCACGCCCGAACACTTGGTCTCGGCCGTGAATTTCACCATGCGCACGCCCGCCAGATCGGTCTGACTGAGCCGGAAACCGTGTTCGCGCCCCAGTTCGACGATGGATTTGCCCTCGGGAGTCTCATCGGCCGCAGAGGAAAGGACGCAGAGATGGAGGAACTCCTTGGGATTCACTCCGTTCGCAGGATAGAACTCGGTGGCCTTGCGATTGCCGATGGTGATCGTGCCGGTCTTGTCCAGCAGCAGCGTGTCGATGTCGCCGGCGGTCTCGACGGCCTTGCCCGACTTGGTGATGACGTTGGCTTGCAGGGCGCGGTCCATGCCGGCGATGCCGATGGCCGACAGCAGGCCGCCGATGGTGGTCGGGATCAGGCAGACGAACAGCGAGATGAAGGCCGCGACGGTGATGTTGGCGCCCACATAGTCGGCGAAGGGCTTGAGCGTGGCGCAAACGATCACGAAAACGAGCGTGAAGCCCGCAAGCAGGATGGTCAGCGCGATCTCGTTCGGGGTTTTCTGACGCGAGGAGCCTTCGACGAGGGCGATCATCTTGTCGAGGAAACTCTCGCCCGGCTGTACGGTCACTTTCACCAGAATACGGTCGGAGAGCACCTTCGTGCCGCCCGTGACCGAACTCTTGTCGCCGCCCGCCTCGCGGATCACCGGGGCCGATTCGCCCGTGATGGCGCTTTCGTCGATCGACGCCAGCCCCTCGACAATCTCGCCATCGGCAGGAATGGTGTCGCCGGCAACGCATTCGAACACGTCGCCCTTGCGCAGCGCCGAACTGCTGACGATATGCGACTGTCCGTCCTTCTCAATACGTTTGGCAGGGGTCTCCTCACGGGTCTTGCGCAGCGAATCGGCCTGCGCCCTGCCGCGCGCTTCGGCGAAATTGGCGAAGAGCACCGTAGCCAGCAACACCAGGAAGATCACGATATTGTAACCCAGCGAACCCTGCGACGTGTTCCCCGTCACGGCGATCCAGACGATCAGCAGCAGCATGACGAACGTCACGACCTCGACGGTGAACATGATCGGGTTCTTGATCATCGCCCGCGGATCGAGCTTGCGGAACGACTCAACGAAACTTGCGTTTACAAGCTGTTTGTTGAACAACGAATTATTTACTCGATTTTTCATTTTTCAAATCCGAATTAGAAACTTAAATAATCGGCGATGGGACCCAGAGCCTGTGCCGGGAAGAACGAAAGGGCGGCCACGATGATGATGACGGCGAAGGTCATCAGCGAGAAGGTGAACGTGTCGGTTTTCAGCGTTCCGGCGCTCTCGGGAATGAATTTCTTCGAGGCGAGGAGGCCGGCGATGGCAACCTGGCCCACGATCGGGAAATAGCGGCCCATGATCAGGGCGATGCCGGTCATGATATTCCAGAACGGCGTGTTGTCGCCGAGTCCCTCGAAGCCCGAACCGTTGTTCGCGGCGGCCGAGGTGTACTCGTAGAGCATTTCGCTCAGTCCGTGGAACGAGGGGTTGTTCAGCCACCCTATTTCGGGGTTCGCGGCGGCCACGGCGGCGGAAATGCCCGTACCGACGAGAATCAGGAAGGGGTGCATCAGCACGACCAGCGTGGCGATCTTCATTTCGCGCGCCTCGACCTTGTGGCCGAGGAATTCGGGCGTGCGGCCCACCATCAGTCCGCTGATGAAGACGGCGATGATCAGGAAGGCGAAGTAGTTCATCCACCCCACTCCGACGCCGCCGAACCAGCAGTTGATCTGCATGTTGAGCATCTGCATCATGCCGCTGAGCGGAGTCTGCGAGTCGTGCATCGAGTTCACCGAGCCGTTCGACGTGACGGTCGTCACCATGCCCCACATGGCCGATGCGGCCGAACCGATGCGGATCTCCTTGCCCTCCATCGAGCCCAGATCCTGCGCAATGCCCATTTCGTCGATATTGGGGTTGCCGCCCATCTCCTGCGGAACGGAGACGAAAATACCTGCCGTGAAGGCGAAGAGCATCACGCCGAAGATCCAGGCGGCCAGCTTGCGGCGACGGATGTAGAAGCCGAAAGCCCAGACCATCGCCATCGGGATAATCAGAATCGACCAGCACTCCAGAATGTTCGTGAAGGCGTTGGGATTTTCGAGCGGATGCGAGGAGTTGACGCCGAAATAACCGCCGCCGTTGGTACCCAGCTGTTTGATCGGCACGATGGCTGCCGTAGGGCCCTGCGAGATGACCTGCTCGGCGCCTTCGAGCGTCGTGATGGTCTGTTTGCCGTCGAACGACATCGGAGTGCCGTTGATCACCAGCAGGATGCCGACCAGAAGCGACAGGGGCATCAGGATGCGGGTCGTGCTCCTGACCAGATAAACCCAGAAATTGCCGATGGCTTTCGTGGTCTTCGCCGCCAGCGCCTTCATGATGCCGGCCATGGCGGCCATGCCGCACGCCGCGGTGATGAACTGGAAGAGCATGATCACGAACAGCTGCGTGAAATAAGTGAGCCCGCTCTCTCCGCTGTAATGCTGCAAGTTGCAGTTGACCATGAACGAGATGCAGGTGTTGAACGCCAGATCGGGCGTCTGGTTGGCATTGCCGTCGGGATTGAGCGGCAGCCAGCTCTGGCAGCAGAGCAGCACCATGCCCCAGAAGAACCAGAAGAGGTTGACCATCAGCAGAGCCTTGAGGAACTTCTTCCAGTCCATATCCTCGCAGGGATCGATGCCGCAGACCTTGTAAATGCCCCTTTCGAGCGGAGCCATGAAGTCGAGCCAGGTGCGCTCGCCGCGGTAGACTTTGGCGATGTAGCGCCCCAGCGGATAGCAGAGCACCGCCAGAGCCACCCATTGCAGAATCACGCCTAAAATTTCCGTATTCATTTATTCGCTTTTTTTACGGGTCAGACAATCAGAATTTTTCGGGTTTTACGAGCACGTACATCAGATAGATGAATCCGACAATGCTCAGAATAAGCAGTCCTGTAAACATTTTTCCTTCAGATTTTTTCGAACCAATCCACACATTTGAAATAGAACCAGTAGCACAACGCCCCCAGGGCGCAGAGCAGAATGAAAAGTACGATTGCGTTCATCGCTTCGTTTTTTTTGAGTTAGACATCATTTTTACATAACCGCACAGCATCCGGTCCAGCAGCAACATGGCGCCGCAAAACAGCGCGATCAGCAGTATGGTTATCAAAGTTGCCATGTCGAATTCCTCGTTCGGTTTGCCCGGATAGCATACGAAGGCGGTGCCAAAACCGCAGTTTCGGATGCAAGTCGCTCTCGAATAACCCGTTGCGATTTTTCGATACGCACAAAAAAAGAGGGCCGCCCTATCATTTTGATAAGGCGGCCCTCTCGAAATGAAAAGCCCAAAGGGTTATTTCACCCCGTAGCTTTCGAGTTTGCGGTAGAGTGTGGCGATGCCGATGCCCAGCAGACGGGCGGCTTCGGCCTTGTTGCCCCCGGTGTGGTCCAGCACCCGGAGAATGTGGCGGCGTTCGAGGTCTTCGAGCGTCAGCGAATCGGGCGCGCAGCCGACGGCCGCCGTGTAAAACTCGGGGGCGAGGCAGTCGAACGTGAGGCTGTTGCCGTCGGCCATGATCATGCTGCGCTCCACGACGTTGCGCAGTTCGCGGACGTTGCCCGGCCAGGGATGGCGTTCGAGGGCCGCGATGTAGCGGTCGTCGATCGTGTCGATGCGTTTGCCCATTTTGGCGGCGAACTGCGCCGCGAAGAAGCGGACGTATTCGGGAATGTCGCCCCGACGTTCGGCCAGCGGCGGCAGCTGGATGCGGAAAACCGACAGCCGGAAAAAGAGGTCCCCGCGGAAACCGCCTGCGGCGATCTCCCGTTCGAGGTCGCGGTTCGTGGCGGCGATCAGACGCACATCGACCCGCGTGGGGCGTGTTTCGCCGATCTTGATGAACTCCCCGCTTTCGAGCACCCGCAGCAGTTTGGCCTGCAATTCGGCAGGCATCTCCCCGATCTCGTCGAGGAACAGCGTGCCTTTGTCGGCCTCTTCGAAGAGTCCTTTCTTGTCTTTGGCGGCTCCCGTGAAACTGCCTGCACGGTGGCCGAACAGCTCGCTTTCGAGCAGCTCCTTCGAAAAGGCCGAACAGTTGACCGCGACGAAAGCCTCCCGAGCCCGCGGACTGGCGTGATGAATGGCCTGGGCGAAGACCTCCTTGCCGGTTCCCGTTTCGCCCGTGAGCAGCACCGAGGTGTCCGTGGCGGCGACCTTGCGGGCCAGTTCCACGGCCCGGCGCAGGGATTCCGAACGGCCGATGATCCGGTCTAACGAGTGCTGTTCGGACAGGGAGTCGTCGATGCGGGCCAGCCGCCGCTGCATCCGGGCCTTCTCGACGGCACGGCTCAGCAGGGGCAGTATCTTGTTGTTGTCGTCGCCCTTGGTGATGTAGTCGAAGGCGCCGTTCTTGATGGCCTGCACCCCGTCGGGGATGTTGCCGTAAGCCGTCAGCAGGATGACTTCGGCCGACGGTGCGGCCTCCTTGATCTTCGCCACCATCTCGACGCCGTTGCCGTCGGGCAGCTTCACGTCGCACAGCACCACGTCGGGATCGCAGCGGCGGAGCGCTTTCAGCCCCGAGGCGCAGTCCACGGCCTCCGTCACATCGTACCCTTCGAGCGAGATGATCCGGGCCAGCAGCCCACGCAGCTGTTGTTCGTCGTCGATAATCAGAATCTTTGCCATAGTCTTCGAGAGTCGTTCCCGGCACAAATATATATCATTTCAGCGACACCCCGCCATCGCGCGGAACGAAAAACGGAAATAAAAACAGCCGCTGAAACCTTCGGCGGCAATTCTGCGTATTACATAGTATGATGAACTACGATTTCGACGAACCGATCCCGCGGCGGGGCACGCACTCGCTGAAGTGGGATGAGAAACCCGCCGACGACATCCTGCCGATGTGGGTGGCGGACATGGATTTCAGGACGGCCCCGGCCGTCGTCGAGGCGCTTCGCCGCAGGGTCGAACACGGCATCTTCGGCTATGCGAAGGTCCCGGAGAGCTACTATGCGGCAATTACGGGCTGGTTCGCACGGAGGCACGGATGGGCTCCCGCGCGCGAATGGATACGCCCCGTGACCGGCGTGATTCCCGCCCTCTCGGCCATCCTCCGGGCGCTGACCCGCCCGGGCGACAAGGTGTTGATGCAGACTCCCGTCTACAACCACTTCTTCATCTCCGTCGCCAACAGCGGCTGCGCGGCCGCCGAATGCGAACTGACCTGCCGCGACAACACCTACACGATTGATTTCGACGCCCTGGAACGCACGGCCGCCGATCCGGCAGTGAAGCTGATGATTCTCTGCAATCCCCACAACCCTGCGGGGCGCGTCTGGACACCGGAGGAACTGCGGCGCATCGGCGAAATCTGCCTGCGCAACGATGTCTTCGTCGTCGCCGACGAGATCCATTGCGAGCTCATCATGCCCGGATTCCGCCATACACCCTTCGCCTCGCTTTCGAACGAATTCGCACGCCGCTCGGTCACCTGCACCTCCCCGAGCAAGGCTTTCAACCTCGCAGGACTGCAAGTGGCCAACATCTTCGCCGCGGATGCCGCAATCCGGGAGCGCATCGGCCAGGCGCTCGCCCTGAATGAAACGGGAGAGATCAGCCCCTTCGCCATCGAAGCCCTTACGGCGGCCTACGACGAGGGCGCCGAGTGGCTCGACGCGCTCAACGCCTATCTCTACGAAAACTACCTCTTCCTGCGGGACTTCCTCGCCCGGGAACTGCCGCAATACCCCGTGCTGCCCCTCGAAGGCACCTATCTGGCGTGGATCGACTGCCGCGCCGCAGGCATGACCTCGGAGGCGCTTGCGGCGCGGCTGCTCGCCGACGGACGCCTCTTCGTCAACCCCGGGTCGATCTACGGCGCGGCGGGCGAAGGATTCATCCGCCTGAACATCGCCTGCCCGCGGACGCTGCTGGCTGACGGGCTCGAACGACTGAAAAAAGCACTAACTCTACGATAATGAAAAAAACCGCACTTCTGCTGCTCCTCGCAGCCTGTTTTTCCATGCCGGCAATCGCCGGCGACGGCCCGCGGCCGATCAAACTGATCTCCTACAACCTGCGCAACAGCGGCGCCCGGGACAGCGACAACGCCTGGATGAAACGCCGCCACGCCACGCCGCAGATGATCCGGCAGGAGGCGCCCGACGTATTCGGCGTGCAGGAGGGGCTGATCGACCAGCTGCAATACATCGACACCGAATGCCCGCAGTACGCCCGTGTCGGCGTGGGACGCGACGACGGAGCCGAAGGCGGCGAGATCATGGCGATCTACTACCTCCGCGACCGCTTCGAGTTGGTGGACAGCGGCACGCTGTGGCTCAGCGAAACCCCTGCCGAGGTGTCGCGGGGCTGGGACGGCGCCTGCAACCGCACGATGACATGGGTCGAACTGCGCGACAAAAATTCGGGCAAGGAGTTTTTCTACTTCAACACCCACCTCGACCACCGCGGCAAGATCGCCCGCGAAGAGTCCGTCAAACTGATCGTCGGCGAGATACAACGCATAGCAGGCCCGAAGGGCACGGCCGTACTGGGCGGAGATTTCAACACCCCGGTTGACAGCCCGATCTTCAGACCGCTGGCCAAATACATGAAATCGGTCCGCGACAAGGCGCCGAAGACGGACGGCAAAGGGACCTTCAACGGATTCGGCTCGGCCCCCGACACGATCGTGATCGACCACCTCTACTGGCGGGGCAAGCTCAGGTGCCTGAGTTTCACGACGCTCGACGGCAACTACGGGGCGCCGTTCATCTCGGACCATTACCCGATCGCCATGACCTTCACGCTGTGAAACAAGAATCCCGGAGCTCGTCGCTCCGGGATTTTTCGTCAGGCCCGCCGGCTGTGCAGAACCACCGTCGTCACCGCCGCGACGATCAGCAGAATGCCTCCCGCCCCCTGCGCCGTGAAGGGCTCGCCGAAGACCCACACCCCGATCACCACGGCCGTCAGCGGCTCCATAGCGCCGAGAATCGAGGTCAGCGTCGGCCCGATGCACTTGATGGCCCGCACCAGCGCCATGTTCGACACGGCGGTCGCGGGCAGGGCGATGCCGAGGATATAGAGCCACGTATGCGGATCGGTTTCAAGACGGATGCCGCCCGTGAAACATCCGCCGACGATGAACATCAGCGCACCGAAAGCCATCACATAGCAGGTCAGCACCGTGGAGTCGATCTCCACGGCGCGGCTCTTACGCACGCCCACGATGTAGCCGCCGTAGGCCACGACCGACACCACCGACGACACGATGCCCAGCGTCGTGTTTCCGCGTGCGAATCCAGCGTTTCCCTGCGACAGCAGCACGGCCCCGACGATCGACAGGCCGACGGCGGCGAAGGTCCACACCGAGCCGCGCTCGCGGAAGAAGCACATCATGGCCAGCGCCACGACCAGCGGATACATGAAATGGATCGTCGAAGCCATCCCGCTGGCGATGTTCTGGTAGGCGATCACCAGGCTCAGCGACGTGGCGGCCCGGAAAAGGCTCAGCAGGAACACCGTGCCCAGCTGACGCCCGCCGAGCCGGAAACTGCACCCCGTCGCCACGCCGTAGGCTGCCAAGCAGAGCGACGCCACGCCCCAGCGGTAGGTCAGCACCTCAAACGACGAATACCCCGCGCCGATCAGCAGCAGGGTGAACAGCGGAGCCAGTCCGAAAGTCGATGACGAGAGGGCCGCCCAAAGAATACCTTCGACACGATTCATACGATTCCGTTTACGACCGCAAAAGTAAGCAATATATCCGCATTCCGTACCTCCCGGAGGCGTTTTTCCGCACGGCCGCCGAAGCTCCGGCCAAAACGGCGAGGTCTCCGTCACGACATCGTACCCTTCGCATGCCGGCTTCCCGGCAATCCGGCAAAAAACAGAAAGGGTTCGGCGCGATGCGCCGAACCCTCGGTTGCAGCCGGGAAGAGCCGCGTTTCACAAAAGTCCGCGGCCCGGAAAGAATCAGCGGCCGATGGTCAGCACCACCCCGCCCGTACACCAGAAACCCGGCAGACGAATGCCGCCGATGTCGCAGTAACGGGTGTCGGTGATGTTCGTGGCATCGACATAGAGCCGGCAGATACCCTTCTCCCACGACAGACGCCCGTCGAGCAGGAAATAGGGCTCGTAGCTGCGGACCTCGGTGACGGAGGCATCCCCCGCCACCGGATAGTGGGTGTAGCTGCCGTTGCGGTCGTAGACCGAGCCGGTCAGCGCCAGCGACATCCGCCGCAGGAAACGCACCTCGACGGCCAATGCCGCCTTGTGGCGCATGAAGTCCATAGCGCTCCGGGCGATGACATCCGCGTTGCGGTCGGTCGTGATGTAGCCGTAGGAGAGCGTCACGCGCCGCAGGAAGCCTTCCGCCGAGGCGTAGCCGCCCGCCAGCTCGGCCCCGAAAGTGTCGAGACGGCTCGACTGCTCGGAGTGCCATTTGTCGCCCATATCCTCGCGCCACACCCAGTCGATGATGTCGCGTCCGGCCCGGTAGTAAACCTGCGCCGAAATGTTCCAGCAATGCTTGAGATAATCGGCGCCGATACGGTATGTCACAGCGTGTTCCGGCACGAGATCAAGATTGTTGATCTGGGCCGGCGACGTGTAGTAGAGGTCCGTGAAGGTCGGCAGGCGCATCGACTGCCACACCCCTGCGCCGACGCGCAGCTCCTCGACGGGCGTCCACCCGGCCGAAAGGCTCCACAACGCCGATGTGCCGTAGGGTGTGAGGCTGACGCCCGCCGAAGCGGCCGCATCGAAATGCCGCCACTCCTTCGCGTGCCGCAGCCAGATGTTGCCCGTATGGCGCGCCTTGGCGTGGGTGTAGTGCCCTTCGGGAACCGCGAGTTTCTCGCCCAGATTCGTGCTGTAAATATGGTTGAAGGCCCAGTCGGCGCCCAGCGAGGTCTTACCCGCCGCCCAATCGCAGTCGGCCCACGCTTTCGCACCCGCATTGTCCGTGTTGTGACGGTTCATCGCCGTTCCGCGCGTCCAGTCGTAGCGGTCGAAATTCTTGCGGTAGCTCACGGCGGCTCCCAGCGAGAAGCGGCCCGCGGTCTTCAGCCACCGCAACGACGCCAGCGCCGTTGCGGTGTGCTCCCATTGGTCGGGATTGTAAGCCGCATAAAAGCCGTTGGAGCCGAAATCGCGGTCCTGCCACCCGGCTTGCAGGTCGAAGAACCCGGCCCGCCCGCCGTCGCAGGTTGCACGCACGAAAGCGTTGTAATTCGAGAAATCGGTGTTGTGCCGGTAGCCGTCGCTGCGGCGGTAGGAGGCCGCCCCGAGCACCGAAAAACGGCCCGAGGTCACCGCTCCCGAGAGGTTGGCATAAGCATAGCCGTACTGGCCGCCCGAACCCTCGAAGCGCAGGTAAGTGGGCCGCAGCGGCGCGGTGCGGATGTTCACCGCCCCGGCATAGGCGCCGACGCCCGGCACGCCGTCGAGCAGTTCGACGGACGAAATGCAGTCGAGATCGACGGGCAGCGCGTGGGACTGGTGTCCGGTGCGTGCATCTGTGAAGTCGATGCCGTTGAGAAGGACCATGGTCTGGTCGAAAGAGCCTCCCCGGATGAAGATGTCGGCCTGTGCTCCCTTGCCTCCGCGTTCGCGGACATCGACCGAAGGAGCGAGGCGCAGGGCGGCTTCCAGAGTCTGGACAGGCGCCGGGGCCTGGGCTTTCCGGTCGAAAAGCGGGGTGTGCGACTGGGCGCTGCGCACGGGAGCCGTCTGGCTCCCCGTGATGCCGACCTCCCGTATCCTCCACGTTTTGAGGACAGCGGCCGTATCGGCATTCTGCGCGGACGCACCCTGCGTCGCAAGCAGCAGGATCGACATCCCGACGGAGAGAACCCCGATCGCCCAGCAGCGGCGCAGACTCGCAAAGACCGACCAGCCCTTGCGGTTCCAACGCCGCCAGTGAGTAGCGGGGCATTGTTTTGCCTGGATGTTTTCCATGTGTTTGAAATTTGGGTTAATAAAAAACAGCGGTTCGAGCCGGTCCGGCTGCACCCCTCGGCCCAAACCGCCGCAAAGATACGGATAAGCGAGCGCAAAAGCAAGCTCGCTCGCATTTTGCCGGACGGGAAGATCTTCGGCACAGCCAAAGATCGGCGAGCGCAATGTCAAATTTACTCAGCTGCGACCACGCTCGGCACAAAAAACGGGCCCCGAAGGCCCGTTTTGACGTTTTGAGAAGTTGCGCCCGAAGCGCGGCTATTTTCCGAGTTTCCGATGCCACTCGGGATATTTTTTCAGCACCTTGCCGCCCCACGTTCCGTACCACGAGTAACCCACGCGCCGCTCGGCGGGGACTTCGCGCAGATCGTAGACCTTCACCCCCTCACGCGTGGCAAAGAAAGGCCGGTTGTCGGACAACTCGCTGTAACGCGGCCAGATCGGGGCGGCATCGGGATCATCGACCAGAATCCGGTCCTTTTTGATCTTCCGGTCCTCTTCCAACCCTTCGGGCACCGAAACGGTCTCGACCTTTTTGCCCGTGATCTTCGTGCGGTCGAACCATGCGGCGGCGGCTTCGACGGCCTCGACGACCTCGGGCGACGGCTTTTTGATGCGCATCAGCAGCATCACGATGTCGGCGCTCTCGGAAGCCGACAACCCCGGGAGTTCATAGGCCCGGGCCTTGACGGGTTGCAGGGTTTCGTGGTCGTACTGCTGGGCCCAGACGGTCTTTACGCCCGCCTGCACCCATTGAGTTCTGAGGATCAGGTCGATGCCCCGGTCCCACGAAGCCTGTATCCGGGCTTTCAGACCGTCGTCCACCCACGCATAGAGGGGTTTTCCAGCGAGCACTTCCTGCCAGGTCGAAAGCACGCCGCAGATGATGCCGTCGTTGAAGGTCACTGCGTCGGCGTCCCATCCCCGCCAGCCGCCGTTGGGGTATTGCGTCGCAAGCATGTACTCCATGCCCCGGCGGGCGGATCGGCAGTAAACGCTGTCGCCTGTCAGCAGAAAAACGTTCGAAAGATACTCGACCTGCGTGTAGACATTGGCATTGTCGAGCGTCGAAAGCCGGTGGCGCGGCTTGAGGGAGGCTTTCACCGAATCGGGATCGAGTTTCGCCATCATGTCGAGGTTCTTGGGCCAGCCGCCGTCGGCGTTCTGGTAGGCCACGATATTGTCGGCGATCCCGCGGAACTGGTCGGGCATGTAGCGTTCGTAAGTCTGCTTGCCGTGCTCCTTGTTCCAATGGCTCACGGCATCGGCGAAACGCTTGGACGACACCTCCGGCTGCGTCTGGGCAGCGGCCGAAACAGCCGCCACCGCGAAAGCCAAAACGATGACAATCTTTTTCATAACCCGGTTGATCTGAAGCGTCAGTTGAACAATGCCTCGACCGTCTCCACCACGTTCGCAGGGTCGGGGTCGAGCGGGAAGACGTGGCTCGGCTTAAGGTACCAGAGCTCCTTGCCCTCCTTAAAATGCTCCTCGCCGCCGCCCGTGATGTTGAGCATGACGGTGGCGTCCTTCTCGATCTTTCCGGCGGCGACGGCGTTGATGAGCGATGCCGTGGCGACGCCGGCTGCCGAATAGATGTCGACGCCCTCGAGGTCGTGGAAGAGCTTGCGGGCCTTGCGGGCCATAGCGTTAGTGGCTACGAAGAACTCGCCGCCGGTGGCTTTCAGCGCGTCGTAGAGTCCGCCGGCGATGGCGTAGGGCGGACGGCGGTTCGACAGCACCTTGGCGTCGATGATCTCCGCATCGCGGCGCGCCTTGTCGGCGTCGTACGGCAGCATCTTGCGCGAATCGGCCCGCCAGGCGTCGTACATCGGGACGAACGGCGCGTTCTGCGACACCATGATCTTCATGGTGTTCGTGCCGAAGCGGCCGTCCTCGATCAGGCGCATGTTGGCCTCCCAGGCGGCGATGGCTCCCGTACCGCTGCCCACGGCCTGGAAATAGTAGTCGGGAATGCGGCCGATGGTCGTCACGGCCGAGAGGACCGTGCAAGCCATGCCGTCGCGGCGCGCGATGTTCTTGGCCCCGCCCTCGGCATAGAAGCCCGGACCTTTCAGCGCCAGGTCGCTCAGGTAGATGGCGTCGAAATAGTCGCCCCCCTTGTCGCACGAAATGAGTTTCACGCAGGGGTTCAGCGGTTCGTCGAACCACAGCGCGTCGATATTGTCGTAGGGAACCGACAACAGCAACTTGATGTTGTTGTCGGAGCAGACCTTGGCGAAGGCGCGGGCCGTGTTTCCGGCCGAGGCCACGACCAGCACGCGCTGTTCGTCGGCAGCGGCGCGGCCGCAGACCGAATAGGCTTCGGTCTCTTTGAAGGAACACGTAGTCATCGTGGCTCCGATGGCCGGATAATAGCCGTTGAAGGTGATCCAGAGGTTTTCCAGCCCGAGGTGCTTGGCCAGCCCCTTGCTCTTGTAGGTCACGGGAGCCGACGAGCCCTTGAGGATGCGCCGCACGGGCAGCCAGTCGCAGAAGCGGTAGAGCCCCCACTCGGCGGGCTTCACGTCGAGCTGTTTGCAGGCGTATTTGGCGCGGACGAGCGACGGTTCCTTGTACTGCGGGTCGGCGAGCATCCAGCCGGTGTCCTCGAATTCGCGCCCCGTGGCGACGCACTCCAAGGTGTAGGAAGTAGGTGTAAAATCTTTCATTTATCGTTGTTTGTATTGTTTACGACATGCGGTTTCTGAAATCTTCGTAGCCGAACTCGCGGATGACATCGACACGTCCGTCACGGCGTGCAATGACGATCGCGGGGTGCTGGACGCCGTTGAACATCGTGGTCTTGACCATCGTGTAGTGGATCATATCCTCGAAGACGATGCGCTCCCCCACCTTCAGATCGTGGTCGAAAGCCCAGTCGCCGTAAAAATCGCCCGCGAGGCAGCTCGTGCCGCCCATGCGCCAGCGCTTCTCCCCCTCGGCGGGCTCGTGCGCCCCGACGATGGCCGGTTTGTAGGGCATTTCGAGGCAGTCGGGCATGTGGCAGGCGAACGACACGTCGAGCATGGCCGTATGCACCCCGCCGTTCTCGACCACATCCTCGACGGTCGAAACCAGATAGCCCGTTCGCCACGTGAAGGCGCTGCCGGGTTCGAGGATCAGCCGCAGGTGCGGATGCCGGGACCTGAAATCTTTCAGAACGGCGATCAGTTCGTCGCAGTCGTACCACGAGGCGGTCATCAGATGGCCGCCGCCCATATTGAGCCACTTTATCCGATCGAGATACGCCCCGAAATGCGTTTCGACGGCTTCCAGCGCTTTCCGCAGGTGTTCCGGGCGCGATTCGCAGAGGACGTGGAAATGCAGCCCCTCGATGCCCGCCGGAAGTCCGCCGTGCGCCGCCAGCTGTTCGGCCGTGACGCCCAGCCGCGAGCCGGGAACGCAGGGGTTGTAGAGGTCCGTTTCGACGGGCGAATACTGCGGATTGATCCGCAGGCCGCACGAAAGGCCGCTGATAAGGGCCCGCTGCCCGAAACGTTCGAACTGGGAGACGGAGTTGAAGGTGATATGGTCGCTGCAACGCAGTATCTCGTCGATATTGCGGTCCGTATAAGTCGGGGCGTAGGTGTGGGCGGGCTTCCCGAACTCCTCGAAAACGAGGCGCGCCTCGGCGGCGGAACTCGCAGTCGCTCCGTCGGAGTGCCGCGCCAGTTCGGGAAAGACGCTCCACATGGCGCAAGCCTTCAGGGCCACGATAATTTCGGCACCCGATTCCCGGCGCACGCGGTCGATCGTCCCGAGGTTCGCATCGAGCAGTTTCTCGTCGAGGACGTAACACGGCGACGGCAGTTTCAGAAAGTCAATCATCGAATCGTTTTTAGTTGGATTTCATCCTTCGTTTTCTCCACTCGGCACAATCCGGGCAAGCCCGGTCTGCCCTCGTTCAGCGAAAACGTCCAAAACAGTTGCAAAAATAGCAAAATCATCGGCACGGAGCGACGCCCGTCCGATGATTTCACGCAAAAATAGGTATTTATACCTACTCGCCCGGATAACACGAGCTATTTAGGCTCCCTGTCAGAGGATCTAAGTGTCAAACAGAGAATAAAAAACACGACACTCAACAAAACGTAAACGAACGCTCCGGCATAATTTACGCCGCTTACGAAATCGAGCTGGAACAACGCAGCAACCGGAGAAACGAGCGCCAGCACGCTCAGCCATTTGGCGGCCCGAATCCATCGGAACAGCAATGCCACAAAAATCAGAAAATAGGACAGTAATGAAGTCAGCAAAGCAACCATCACCACGGCATCGCCTTTGGCATTGCTGATTTCAATGTAGCGACCGAAACCATATACCCCACCGTTCCCAACGACACCTTCGACGTAGGCCAGCGGTATGAAAAAATAGACGAATCCCAGGAGGATGCAAAAGACAAGCAAAATGTACCTTTTCATAATAAACGATTGATTGGTTCAATAAAAAAAAACGTGGACATATCATTATATCCACTCGCGAGGTATTGGACGACCCAGATAGCAGGATATAAGACAATGCCCACGCTGAAAAACAGCGCGAGCATCAACCTTTGTTCCTTACTATCCTGAAAGTGTCCAATTTTCGCGAGTAAGAAAAAAGCCGATGCGCTTTTATATGTTCGACGCCTATGTCCGGGCGTCCCGATCGAAAGTCATTTGGGTTATATCATAGGCTGAAATAAGTTGGTTTCCAAGGCAAATATAATGAAAATTGCGGACACGTAAAACGCATCCGCAATTTTTTATTCGAGAACCGGAAAATCAGACCTCCAGGTTCACGTCGAACAACTCGTGCCACGGAAGCCCCTGCTCGCCCAGCTCGGCGAGGAACGGATCGGGATCGAACTCCTCGACGTTGAACACCCCGGCGCCGCGCCACAGCCCCTTGGCCCACATCGAAGCGCCCAGCGCCGCCGGAACGCCCGTCGTGAACGACACGGCCTGCGTCCCAGTCTGACGGAAAGCCTCCTCGTGGTCGCAGTTGTTATAAATATAGTACGTGCGCTCCTTGCCGTCCTTGACGCCCTTGATGCGGCAGCCGATCGAGGTCTGTCCGTGATAGTTGGCGCCCAGCGACTTGGGGTCGGGAAGCACCGCCTTGAGGAACTGGATGGGGACGATCTCCACGCCGTTGTAGATGATCGGGTCGATGCGCGCCATGCCGATATTCTGAATCACGCGCAGGTGCGTCAGATACTCCTGTCCGAAAGTCATCCAGAAGCGCGCCCGCTTGATCGTGGGATAGTTCTTGACGAGCGACTCCAGCTCCTCGTGATAGATCACGTACGACTCGCGCTCGCCGATGCCCGGATAGCTGAGCGGCTTGTGGATCTCGTGCGGCTCGGTCACGACCCACTCTCCGTTCTCGTAGTAACGGCCCTTCTGGGTCACCTCGCGGATGTTGATCTCGGGGTTGAAGTTCGTGGCGAAGGCCATGCCGTGGTTGCCGGCGTTGCAATCGACGATGTCGAGGTAGTGGATTTCATCGAAATGGTGCTTGGCGGCATAGGCCGTGAAGATGGCCGTAACGCCCGGGTCGAAGCCGCAGCCGAGGATCGCCGTGAGACCCGCGGCCTTGAAGCGGTCCTGATAGGCCCACTGCCACGAGTATTCGAAATGCGCCTCGTCCTTGGGCTCGTAGTTGGCCGTGTCGAGGTAGTTGCAGCCGCATTCGAGGCAGGCATCCATGATCGTCAGGTCCTGATACGGCAGCGCCACGTTGACCACGATGTCGGGTTTGAACGCGCGGAAAAGTTCGCAGAGCTGCGGCACGTTGTCGGCATCGACCTCGGCGGTCTTCACGCGGTTGCCGCCGATGGCGGCCGCCACGGCATCGCATTTGGATTTGGTGCGGCTGGCCAGCATCACATCCGTAAACACGGGATTGGCAGCGATCTTCTGGGTCACCACGGTGCCGACGCCTCCCGCACCGATAATCAGCGCTTTACACATAGAATTATTGGAATTTTAGAGTTAATTTCGCGTTAACGCCTACAAAAATATCTTTTTATTTCGGCAAATCAAAATCGGCGCAGCAATTTTCACGATCCCGGCGAACCGAAACACGAAAAAGCAGGTTTTGCGCAAATTTTGCAGGTCAGGTGTTGCAAATTAAAAATAAATCCGTACATTTGCACCACCAAAACGGAAGCGATTCCTATTTGGCACACGGAGAATCCGTAGCTCAGCAGGTAGAGCACAACACTTTTAATGTTGGGGTCCTGGGTTCGAGCCCCAGCGGGTTCACGGAAAAAAGCGGCTGTCATGCGACAGCCGCTTTTTTTTGTCTTTGTACCCGGTTTGTACTATCTTTGCTTCGACTAACGGAAACGAATCATGGCAGACAACTATCTGGAACGGAAAATGGAGGAGTACCGGGCCCGGACGGCAGCCGCACAAGGCAGCCGCAGGCCCCTGGCGACGCTCAGCCGACTGCTGCTGAAAAACCGCAGCCACCGCGGTTACGACGCGAATTTCATCGTCCGCGAAGACCAGCTCCGGCGCATCATCGCCGTAAACGCCAAAATCCCCTCGGCACGCAACCAGCAGGTGCTGAGGTTCCGCCCCGTGCTGTCCGGCGAAGCGCAGAAGGTGCTGGCGCACATCCGTCTCGGAGGGGCCCTGCCCCACCTGCACCTCCCCTTGCCGGGCACCGAGCCCAACGCCTTCATCATCGTCTGTTCGACCGCAGCGGAGGACCGCTACGTGGACATCGACCTCGGCATCTCGGCTCAAAGCATGTTGCTGCAAGCCGCGGAAATCGGGTTGAACGGCATCTGCATCGGGGCTTTCGACAAGGAGCGCATCCGGCAGGAGTTCGGGCTGGAGTGGGAGCCGCTGCTGATCCTCGCCATCGGCCGGGGCATCGAGAAGATCGAACTGGTGCCGATCGGTGCGGACGGCGACCGCGCCTACTACCGCGAGGGCGGCACGCACTACGTTCCCAAAGTCCGTCCGGAGGATCTGACGATCGAGTGATGGAGACGAACGAACCCATATATATCCGCAACATGGTGTGCGACCGCTGCCGGATGGTCGTGCGGGAGCTGTTCGCGGAACTCGGCATCGAAACCCGCTCCGTCGAGCTGGGCGTGGTGCGCACGGCGGCTCCGGTGGCGGAAGAGTTGCGGAAACGGCTGGGCGAACGGCTGCGGGAGCTGGGATTCGAACTCCTCGACGAACCCCGGCAGCGGATCGTCGAGCAGGTGAAGACCGAGATCATCCGGCTGGTGCACCGCGACAACGGGGCCCTGCGGGTCAATCTCTCCGACCGGCTGTCCGAAATCACCCGACACGAATACAGCCAGATCAGCAAACTTTTTTCCGAGACGACCGGAACGACCGTCGAAAAATACTTCATCGCCCAGAAGATCGAGCGGGTGAAAGAGCTGCTGGCCTACGGCGAGCTGTCGCTCGGCGAGATCGCCGACCTGATGAACTATTCGAGCGCCGCCCACCTCAGCGCGCAGTTCAAGAGCCTGACGGGAATGACCCCTACCCGCTTCCGCGAGCAGTCCGAAGGCGACCGGAAACCCCTCGACAAGGTGTAGCTGCCGGAATCTTGTAAATCTATTCCATAATTCTGTAACGGCTCCGCGGCCCCGTGGCGTTACCTTTGCAACGAAGCACGAACAAGGTAACGGAGATGGAAAACCACAGCGTAAAACAGACCTTCCCGGTCGCCGACATGAGTTGTGCGGCGTGCGCGGCGAAGGTGGACAAAGTTCTGAACAGCGTTCCGGGCGTGAGCCGGGCCGCGGTGAATTTCGCGGCGGCGACCGCCCTGGTGGAGTACGACCCCGCGCAATGCTCCCCCGCCGCCCTGCGGGAGGCCGTGCGGCAGGCAGGTTACGATCTGATCGTCGGAGCCGGGGATGCCGCCCGGGAGGCCGAAAAGGCCGCGGGCGAACGCTATCGTTCGCTGAAACGCCGCACGGTGTGGGCCATAGCCCTGTCGGTGCCGGTGGTCGTCGTGGGGATGTTCTGGATGGGAATGCCCTATGCCGAAGAGTTCATGTGGCTGCTGTCAACGCCGGTGGTGTTCGTGCTGGGACGCGATTTCTTCGTCAACGCCTGGCGACAGCTCCGCCGCGGTTCGGCCAACATGGACACGCTGGTGGCCGGAAGCACCGGGGTCGCCTATCTTTTCAGCGTGGCGAACATGCTCTTCCCCGGATTCTGGGAGGCCCGGGGCATCCATCCCCACGTCTATTTCGAGGCGGCGAGCGTCATCATCGCCTTCATCCTGCTGGGACGCCTGCTCGAAGCCCGCGCCCGCGACCACACCTCGGAGGCCATCCGCAAGCTGATGGGACTTCAGCCCGCAACGGTGGTCCGCATCGCGCCGGACGGAGGGCAGCACGAGGTCGCGGTCGCCGAAATCCGGCCCGGCGACCTGCTGCTGGCACGTCCCGGCGAGCGGATCGCCGTGGACGGAACCGTCGCCGAGGGCAGTTCCTACGTCAATGAAAGCATGCTCACCGGAGAGCCCGTGCCGGCAGCCAAAGGCCCCGGGGACGCGGTGTTCGCCGGAACCGTCAACCAACGGGGAAGTTTCCGCTTCACGGCCGCGAAGGTCGGGAGCGAAACCCTGCTGGCGCAGATCATCCGGCTGGTGCAGGAGGCGCAGGGCAGCAAAGCCCCGGTGCAGAAGCTCGTGGACCGCATCGCGGGTGTCTTCGTGCCCGTGATCATCGGCATCGCCCTCGTCTCGTTCGCGGCGTGGGTGCTGCTGGACCCGGAGAACGGATTTTCGCACGGCCTGCTGGCGCTGGTCACGGTGCTCATCATCGCCTGCCCCTGCGCCCTGGGGCTGGCGACGCCCACGGCCATCATGGCCGGAATCGGCAAAGGGGCCGAGAACGGCATTCTGATAAAGGACGCCGAGAGCCTCGAAACGGCCGTCCGGGTCGATGTCGTGGTGCTGGACAAGACCGGAACGCTGACCGAAGGGCGTCCCGAGGTGACGGACCTCGTATGGGCCGGGGACGACGATTCGCACCGGAATATACTCTGCGCCCTCGAAAAACTTTCGGAACATCCGCTGGCCGGAGCCGTCGCCGCGCATCTCGAAGGGTGCGCCCCGGTGGCAGTCGAGGAGTTCGAGAGCATTACCGGACGGGGCGTGAGCGGCATCGTCGGCGGACGGACCTACTACGCCGGAAACGAAGCCCTGCTCGACGAACACGGCATCGCCGTCGGCGAAGAGCTCCGCACGGCGGCGGAACGGATGGCCGGGGAGGCCAAAACCGTCGTCTGGTTCGCCGATGCGCAGCGGGCGCTGGCCGTGGCGGGGATCACCGACCGTCTGAAAGAGGGCTCGGCGGAGGCTGTCCGGGAGCTGCGCGAACAGGGCATCGCGGTCTGGATGCTCACCGGCGACGGTGAGGCGGCCACCCGCGAGGTGGCCCGCAAGGCAGGCATCGACAACTACCGTGCGGGAGTGCTCCCCCACCAAAAGGAGGCATTCATCCGCACGCTTCAGGAAGAGGGGCACACGGTGGCCATGGCGGGCGACGGCATCAACGACAGCGCGGCGCTGGCCCGTGCAGACCTCGGAATCGCCATGGGGCGCGGCAGCGATATTGCGATGGAGGCGGCCCCGGTGACGATCATCTCGTCGGACCTCACGAAGATCGCCGAAGCCATCCGCCTCTCGCGCCTCACGGTGCGCACCATCCGTCAGAACCTCTTTTGGGCGTTCGTCTACAACCTGATCGGCGTGCCCGTGGCCGCCGGGGCGCTCTACCCGCTGCTGGGGGTTCAGCTCAACCCCATGATCGCGGGGGCCGCGATGGCGATGAGCAGCGTCAGCGTGGTGGGCAACAGCCTGCGTCTGAAACGTGCAAAACTGTACAAGGAAAAAACCGATAAAAAACAACCTGTCATGAAAAAGTATCGAGTGGAAGGCATGATGTGCAACCATTGCCGCATGCACGTGGAAAAAGCGCTCAACGCCCTGGAAGGCGTATCGGCATCGGTCACGCTCGACCCGCCGGCGGCCGAGGTCCGGTTCACGGGCCGCACGTACTCCGACGAGGAGTTGCAGCGGGCCGTCGCCGAAGCCGGGGACTACCGGCTGAAAGCCCTGTAAGGCGCTCCCGGGACAAAAGACGGCGCAAAGGTGCGGAATTTCCGAAATTATCCGTATCTTTGCGCCGTCACCAATTAATCACTGCGATGAGAATACGACAATAAAACGGATCGGGGTCAGTCGGACCGACGCCGTATCCGCCCGGAACGAAACATCGGTTTAACCGGTCTTCACGCAAGACCCCCATTTTATTGTGTATTCATGCATATCGTCGTCTGCGATCTCTCCTATCGCTATACCAACCGGCAGTCGCTGTTCGAAGCGATCCGATTTTCCGTGCCGCCGGGCGGAAAGGCTGCCATCGTCGGCAACAACGGAACGGAAAAATCCACGCTTCTGAAACTGCTGGCCGGCGAACTCACGCCCGTGTCGGGCAGCGTCGCCTGCGCCGCACGTCCCTGTTATGTCCCCCAACAGCCCGACCTGGCGGGCCTGAGCGTCGCCGAGGCGCTGGGCGCTGCCGAAAAGATCGCGGCCCTGCGAGCCATCTGCGCCGGAAGCACCGATCCGGTCCATTACGACACGCTGGGCGACGACTGGGAGATCGAAGCGAAATGCCGTGCGGCGCTCGACGGCTGGGGGCTCCACCGCGCAGGGCCGGACACCCCGGCCGACACCCTGAGCGGCGGAGAGAGGACCAAACTCCTGCTGGCGGGAGCGTCGCTCCGCAAACCCGAAATACTCCTGCTGGACGAACCGACCAACCACCTCGACGAGGAGGGGCGGCGGCAGCTCTGCGCCTTCGTCCGCGACACGCGGGCCACCGTGGTGGTCGTGAGCCACGACATCACGCTTTTGAACCTGCTGGAAACGACCTACGAACTCTCGCCGCTGGGGCTGAAACGCTACGGCGGAAACTACGATATCTACCGGGAGCAGAAACGAATCGAACGGCAGGCCCTCGAACAGCGTATCGACGCCGCGCAGAGCGCCCTGAAACAAGCCCGCAGAAGGGCGCAGGAGATCCGCGAGCGGCAGGAGAAACGTGCGGCGCAGGGCGAAAGGAAAAAGGACCAGGCTCCGCGCATCCTGCGCAAAGGATTGAAGGACAGCGGCGAACGGACGGCCTCACGCCTCCGGAACCAGCACACCGAGATCATCGGCCGCGACAGCGAGAAGATCGCCGGACTGCGCGCCCGGCAGCAGCGCGAATGCCTGCTGCGGATTGATTTCGACGATGCGCAGCTCCACGACGGCAAGCTGCTGGCGGAGTTCCGGGGCGTCGATTTCGCCTACCCCGGGGGCAGGCCGCTCTGGGTCGAACCCCTCGACGCGACGATCCGCAGCGGGGAGCGCATCCGCCTGCGGGGCGGCAACGGAGCGGGCAAGACCACCTTCGTCAAGCTGCTGACCGGGGAGTTGCAGCCCACGGCGGGCGAAATCCGCCGGAGCGAATTTTCGTACGTCTGTCTCGATCAAGAATACAGCCGTCTCGACACCCCGGCGACGGTACTGGAAACCGCGCAGGCGTACAACCGCAGCCACCTCGAAGACCACGAACTGAAAATGCGGCTCCACCGGGCGCTGTTCCCCGCCGAAACGTGGGACAAGGCGTGCGACACGCTCAGCGGCGGCGAACGGATGCGGCTGAACCTCTGCTGCCTGATGATCGGAAACCACGTGCCGGACCTATTCATCCTCGACGAACCGACGAACAACCTCGATCTGCAAAGCCTCGGCATCCTGACCGACACGATCCGCAGCTACCGGGGCACGCTGCTGCTGGTCACCCACGACAGCCGCTTCGCCGAGGAGGTCGGCGTCACGAAGACCATCGAGCTGTGAGCGAAGCGGCGTTTTCAGCGGCAGGTTCAAAGCCGCATATCCGTCCGCGCCCTCTCCTGCACAGCGGAATCAATTAAAAAATCGGCCCCTGAATACCGGAAATTCGTAAAAAAGCCGTACCTTCGACTGAAATTCCCCTGTGCGCGAACCGCAGGGAGTGATCAACACGCAACGATATGAAAGGCATTGTCTTGGCGGGAGGCTCGGGAACGCGCCTCTATCCGATAACCAAGGGTGTCAGCAAACAGCTGCTCCCGATCTACGATAAACCGATGGTTTATTACCCGCTGTCGGCGCTGATGCTCGCCGGCATCCGCGACATACTCGTCATCTCGACCCCCGCCGACCTGCCGGCCTTCCGCCGCCTGCTGGGCGACGGCTCGGACTACGGCGTGCGCCTCTCCTATGCCGAACAGCCCTCGCCCGACGGACTGGCGCAGGCATTCCTGATCGGCGAGGAGTTCATCGGCGACGATTCGGTATGTCTGGTGCTGGGCGACAACATCTTCCACGGGGCGGGCTTCACGGGGATGCTCCGCGAAGCGGTCCGCAGCGCCGAGGAGCAGAACCGGGCGACCATCTTCGGCTACCGCGTCGAGGACCCCGAGCGTTACGGCGTGGCGGAGTTCGACGCGGCGGGCAACTGCCTCTCGATCGAGGAGAAACCCGCGCATCCGAAATCCGACTATGCCGTCGTGGGGCTCTACTTCTACCCCAACAAGGTGGTCCGGGTGGCCAAATCGATCAGGCCCTCGGCACGCGGCGAACTGGAGATCACCTCGGTGAACCAGGCGTTCCTTGCCGACGGGGAGCTGAAGGTGCAGCCCCTCCAGCGGGGTTTCGCATGGCTCGACACGGGCACGCACGACTCGCTGGCCGAGGCTTCGATCTTCGTGGAGGTGATCGAAAAGCGGCAGGGGCTCAAAATCGCCTGTCTCGAAGGCATCGCCTACCGCAACGGCTGGATCACGGCCGGGAAGGTCCGCGAGCTGGCTGCGCCGATGCTCAAAAACCAGTACGGGCAATACCTGCTCAAACTTATCGACGAACACCGATGAAGATATACCGGACCGACATCGAAGGGGTGCTGATCCTCGAACCCGAGGTGTTCGGCGACGCCCGGGGCTATTTCTTCGAGAGCTTCTCCCGGCGGCGTTTCGAGGAGGCCGCAGGCGCGGTGGACTTCGTGCAGGACAACGAGTCGAAATCGTGCTACGGCGTCATCCGGGGGCTTCATTTCCAGCGCGGGGAGGCCGCGCAGGCCAAATTGGTGCGCGTAGTCTCGGGCACGGTGCTCGACGTGGCGGTGGACATCCGCCGCGGGTCGCCCACCTTCGGACGCCACGTCGCGGCGGAGCTCTCGGGCGAAAACCGCCGCCAGCTGTTCATCCCCCGCGGATTCGCACACGGATTCGCCGTGCTGAACGGCGAGGCCGTGTTCCAGTACAAATGCGACAATTACTACGACCCTGCGAGCGAGGGCGGCATCGCGTGGGACGACCCTGCGCTGGGCATCGACTGGCGGCTTCCGGCCGACGCCGTCGTGCTCTCGGAGAAGGACCGCCGCCGTCCGACGCTGGCCGAGGCCGAAGAACTGTTTGAATACCGAAAACCATGAACATATTAGTAACGGGCGCCAACGGACAGCTGGGCAGCGAAATGCAGCGTCTGGGCGCCGTATCGCCCAACAATTACATCTTCACCGACGCAGCGGAGCTCGACGTTACCGACGCCGGGGCCGTTCGCCGGGCCGCGGAGCAGACCCGCGCCGAAGCGATCGTCAACTGCGCGGCCTACACCGATGTGGAGCGCGCCGAGGAGAACGAGGAGGCGGCCGATCTCCTGAACCGCCTTGCCCCTGCGAACCTCGCGGCGGCGGCAGCGGCCACGGGAGCCACGCTGATCCACATTTCGACCGACTACGTATTCGATGGAAAGGCCCACACGCCCTACACCGAGCAGGCCCCGACGGCGCCGCTGAGCGTCTACGGCCGCACGAAGCTCGCCGGGGAACAGGCCGTCGAGGCGTCGGGATGCAGCTATCTGATCCTGCGCACGGCGTGGCTCTACTCGGCATTCGGGAACAATTTTCTGAAAACGATGCTGCGGCTGACGGCCGAACGGGAGTCGCTGAAGGTGGTCTTCGACCAGATCGGAACCCCGACCTACGCCGGAGACCTCGCGCTGGGGATCTTCTCGGTGATCGAGGGCGGACAGCTGCGCGGTCACGAAGGACTATACCACTTCTCGGACGAGGGCGTCTGCTCCTGGTACGACTTCGCCGTGGAGATCGCCGCGGCGGCCGGGCACGACAAATGCCGTATCGAGCCGTGCCGCACGGCGGAGTACCCCACCAAGGCCCCCCGCCCGGCCTATTCGGTCCTCGACAAGGGCAAATTCAAAACGACGTTCGGCATCGAAATCCCCCACTGGCGGGAGTCGCTGCTATATTGTCTGAAAACGATGCAACCATGAAACGCACCATCCTCATAACCGGCGGCGCCGGATTCATCGGCTCGCACGTCGTGCGGCTGTTCGTCACGAAATATCCCGACTACCGGATCGTCAACCTCGACCTGCTGACCTATGCGGGCAACCTCGCCAACCTCCGCGACATCGAGGACGCCCCCAACTATACCTTCGTCCGGGGGAACGTCTGCGACTACGACGCCGTGCGCGCGCTGTTCGCGGAACACGCCATCGACGGCGTGATCCACCTCGCGGCCGAGAGCCACGTGGACCGTTCGATCCGCGATCCGTTCACCTTCGCGCGGACCAACGTCCTGGGAACGCTCACGCTTCTGCAAGCCGCCAGGGAAGCCTGGAACGGCGCATGGGAGGGCAAGCGCTTCTACCACATCTCGACCGACGAGGTATACGGAGCCCTGCCGCTCGATGGCGGACTCTTCACCGAGGAGACGCGCTACGCCCCCCACAGCCCCTATTCGGCGTCGAAAGCCTCGTCGGACCATTTCGTCAGGGCGTTCCACGACACCTACGGGCTACCGACGGTAGTCACCAACTGCTCGAACAACTACGGCCCCTGCCAGTTCCCCGAAAAGCTCATCCCGCTGTGCATCAACAACATCCGTCACAACAGGCCGCTGCCGGTCTACGGCCGGGGCGAAAATGTCCGCGACTGGCTCTACGTCGAGGACCACGCCCGGGCCATCGACACGATCTTCCACCGGGGCCGCGACGGCGAAACCTACAACATCGGGGGATTCAACGAGTGGCGCAACATCGACCTGATACGGGTCGTCATCCGGGTCACCGACCGCCTGCTGGGGCGTCCCGAGGGGACTTCGGAGAAGCTGATCACCTACGTCGCCGACCGCGCGGGGCACGATCTGCGCTACGCCATCGACTCGCGCAAACTCAAAGAGGAATTAGGCTGGGAACCCTCGCTGCAATTCGAGGAGGGGATCGAAAAGACCGTCCGCTGGTATCTCGACAACCAACAATGGATGGACGACATCACCTCGGGAGAGTACGAGAAATACTACGAAGAGATATATAAAAAGTAAAATCGCCGCTACCGTCATTGCGAGCGAGCGCGGCGAGCGTGGCAATCCGATCGAAAATCGGGACGTTGCAACTCCGGCGCAGATCACCGCGTCGGGCACGTCCTCCCCGCAATGACACGATCCATCGGACCTGTCCCATTTTCAGCTTTCGCCTCTCCGGCTGATCTCGGCGAACGCCGCCCGCACGTAGGCCGCCAGGTCGGCGGGAGCGAGTTTGAGCTGCAAGCCGCGGACCCCGGCGCTGATATAGATAAAGGGGTGTTCGGAAGCCGATGCGTGGATGTAGGTCGGAAAGGCTTTCTTCATGCCGATCGGCGAACAGCCCCCGCGGATATACCCCGTCACGGGCAGCAGCTCCTTCATCGGAATCAGATCGACCTTCTTGTTGCCCGAGACCTTCGCCGCGGCTTTCAGATCGACCTCGTGATCGCCCGGCACGACGCAGACGAAATAACCCGTGCGGTCGCCTTTCAGCACGAGGGTCTTGAAGACGCAGGCGATATCCTCGCCCAGCTGTTCGGCGACGTGCGTGGCGGCGAGATGCTCCTCGTCCACCCGGTAAGGTATCAGTTCGTAGGCGATCTTCGCGCGGTCGAGCAGCCGCGCGGCATTTGTCTTCTCGATTCTCCCGTGTGCCATATTGTTCCTTTTATCGGCTAATCTGCCGCAAAGGTAATTCAAATTGCCCGAATGTGTACATTTTTGCTACATTTGCCGCGGTATGACGCAAAGGACGATCATCATGTTTCTGCTCGGAATCCTCTGGGCGGCAGGAGCTTCGGCACAGACCACACGTGTCCGCGGACGGGTGACCGACGCCGCCGACGGAAAGCCCCTGCAATTCGTCAGCGTCGTATTCCCCGGCACCACGACGGGCATCACCACCGACGAGCAGGGCATCTACGCCCTCGAAACCCGCGACACGGTGAGCCGCGTGCAAGCCTCGATGGTCGGCTACGCCACGCAGACCCTCCCGGTGACGCCCGGGACGTTCAACCACGTGGATTTCGCCCTCGAAGCCGTGGAGTTCGGCATCGGGCAGGTGGTCATCACCCCCGGCGAGAACCCCGCGCATCCGATCCTCGACGGCGTGATCCGCAACAAACCGCAGAACGACCCCGACCGCTACGACACGTACAGCTGCCGCACCTATACCAAGATGGAACTCGACCTGACCAACATCAGGCCGCAGTTCCGGAGCAAGCGCCTGCAACGCAACTTCGGGTTCGTGTTCGACTATGTGGACACCTCGGCGCTCACGGGGCAGGCTTACCTTCCGGCGATGATCTCCGAATCGACGGCCGAGCTCCACCGCAGCAGCCGTCCGGAGTTCAAGCGCGAGGTGATCCTCGCCAGCCGCGTTTCGGGCGTCGAGGACAGTTTCGCCGTGGCGCAGTTCACGGGCGGGATGCACGGCGACGTGAATTTCTACGACAACTTCATCGACATCTTCAACGTGCGTTTCGCCAGTCCGCTGGCCGACGGGGGCCGCTCGTTCTACAACTATTTCCTCGTGGACAGCGTGATGCACGAGGGCCGCAAGACCTACAAAATCCGCTTCCATCCCAAGCGTCTCACGACCCCGGTGCTCGACGGCGAGGTCAACATCGACTCGGCGACCTACGCCCTGCAATCGGCGTCGGCACGCATGCCCAAAGGGGTCAACGTCAACTGGATCAGGCACCTGATGCTCGGAAACGAGAACCGGCGGACCGACGGCGGCCGCTGGTTCCGCAGCCGCGACCGCGTGTCGGCGGAGTTCTCCGTCTCGACGGCCGACTCGTCGAAGCTCACGTCGTTCATCGGCACGCGCGAGGTGGCGTACAGCGACGTGCGGATCGGCGAACCGATTCCCGACGAAATCCTGCGCATGGACAACAACGTCGTAGTCTGCGACGACCGGCCCGGGCAGCACGACGAAGCCTACTGGGAGCGCATACGCCCCTACTCGCTGAGCGAAAAGGAGAAGGGCATCTATTCGATGGTCGATTCGGTGCAGAACGTGCCCCTCTATCGCAACATCTACACCTTCGTCAACACCGTCATCGTCGGCTACTGGAACACGAAATACATCGGCATAGGTCCCTACTACAAACTCGCCAGTTTCAACAAGCTCGAAGGCTTCCGCATGCAGCTGGGAGGGCGCACGACCACCAACGTCAGCCGCACGGTGCGTGTCGGGGGCTACGTGGCCTACGGCACGCGCGACGAAGACATGAAGGGCGGCGGAAGCGTCGAACTGGCCTTCAACCGGCGGCTGACGCGCAAGCTGACCCTCTCGGCCCGGCACGACGTGATGCAGCTGGGCGCCGGACAGAACGCCCTGACCGAAAGCAACATACTCTCGTCGATCCTCTCGCGCGGCGACCAGCGGCTCTCGATGGTCAACCGCGGCGAAGCGGTCTACGAACACGAGTGGCGCCACGGCGTGAGTGCGTTCGCGGGAGCGCGCATGCAGCGCATCTTCGCCAACCGCTACGTCCCGATGCTGAGGCCCGACGGCACGCCGGTCAACTCCGTATCGGATGTCGCGGCGAGCGTCGGGCTGCGCCTTTCGAAGAACGAGACGGTCTACCGCATGCCTTTCGACAAGCAGTACCTGGGATCGACCTACCCTGTCCTCACGCTCGGATTCACGGCCGGGATACGCGACGCCCTCTCCGGCAGTCCCGAATACTACCGTCTCGACGCCGGCATCCGCTACCGCCCCGAACTGCCGCCCGTGGGCTATTCGGACATCACGGTGCAGGGCGGCCGCATCTTCGGCAAGGTTCCCTACCTGCTGCTCAAACTCCACGAGGGCAACGGCACCTATTTCTACGATCCCTACGCCTTTTCGTGCATGAATTTTTACGAATTCGCCTCCGATACCTGGGTGTCGTGGTTCTGGGAGCACCACTTCAACGGCATCCTGCTGGGGCGCCTGCCGCTCATCAAAAAACTCAAATGGCGCGAGGTGCTGGTCTGCAAAGGAGTCTGGGGCACGCTGTCGAGAGAGAACAACGGCTCGCTGGCCGGAACCGAAGCCGACCTGCTGTTCCCCGTGGGCATGACCTCGGTATCGGACCCCTATGTGGAGATGGGATTCGGCGTGGAGAACATCTTCAGACTCTTCCGCGTGGACTGCATCTGGAGGCTCACCCACCGCGACCCCACACCCGGGCAGGAGACGCAGAATTTCGCCGTCAACCTCAGCCTGCGGCTCAAATTCTGACCTACGCCCGCGGAGGTGTCGGGGATTTTGACTACCTTTGCGCTGTCAAAATGAAACCGACGATGAAAAAAGCAGCCTTGTTCGACATGGACGGTACGCTGGTGGACAACTCCCCGGTGCATGTCCGTGCCTTTGAGATATTCTACGCCCGTTACGGCGTGACCGACTGGAAAGAGAAACTCGCCGACAGCTTCGGCATGGGCAGCGACGACATCATGCGCGCCGTCATGCCCGAAGAGATCATCCGCGAAAAGGGTCTCGCGGCGCTGGCCGACGAGAAGGAGGCCATCTACCGCGAAATCTACGCCCCCGACATCCACCCCGTCGAAGGGCTCGTCGAACTGCTCGAACGGCTCCGCGCCGCGGGTGTCCGCTGCGCTGTGGGTTCGTCGGGATGCAAGGCCAACGTCGATTTCGTGCTCGAAAAGTGCTCCATAGGCCCTTACTTCGACGCGAAGATCTCGGGCGACATGGTCACGCGCTGCAAACCCGATCCGGAAATCTACCTCACGGCTGCCGCCGCGCTGGGCGTCGCACCCGCCGATTGCGTGATCTTCGAGGATGCCAAAGCGGGGCTGGAAGCCGCCCGCCGGGCCGGAGCGGGCCGCATCGTGGCCCTCACGACCACCCTGCCGCGTGCGGTGCTGGAGCGCGAAACCCCGGCCGACATGATCGTCAACAATTTCGCCGAGCTGACCGACCTCGGCGCCCTGCTGGCTTAGTGCGTCATGTTCAAGGGAATCGCCACCATTCTGCTGCTCGTCGTCTCCAACGCTTTCATGACGCTGGCGTGGTACGGGCATATCGCCTTCAAATCCAGACTCGAACGCTTCGGGCTTCTCGCCATCGTCCTGCTGAGCTGGGGCATCGCGCTGTTCGAATACTGTTTCCAGGTCCCGGCCAACCGCATCGGAAGCGCCGAATTCGGGGGCCCGTTCTCGATTTGGGAGCTGAAAGTCATTCAGGAGGTCGTGTCGCTCTCGGTGTTCACCGTCTTCGCGCTGGTTTTCATGAAATCCGACACTCTGCGCTGGAACCACCTCGCAGGATTCCTATGCCTGATCCTGGCTGTCTACTTCATTTTCCGCAAATAGCGCCAGCTCTTCGGCCTTCCCGCCGCGGATCAGCGGCAGGGCCCGGCGAATCCTTTCCGCAGGCCACTCCCACCACTTTATTCTCAACAGGCTTTCGACCGTCGCCGGGTCGAAACGATATTTGATGACCTTGGCCGGAACGCCTCCGACGATGGCATAGGGCGGCACGTCACGCGTCACGACGGCCCGAGAGGCGACGATCGCCCCGTCACCGATCGTGACGCCCGCCATCACGACCGCTTCGTAACCGATCCACACGTCATTGCCGACAACGATGTCGCCCCGGTTGTCCCACGCCGAAGCCACCTCCGACTTGTCGATGCCCCACTCCTCGCCCCAAAAAATCGGGAACGGATAGGTGGACAGCGACTTGAGCGTATGGTTGGCGCTGTTGAACAAGAACCGCGCGCCGCAGGCCAGCGAGCAGAATTTCCCGATGACCAGCCGGTCACCGTTCACCGGATAGTGGTACAACACGTTATTGCGTTCGAAATCGACGGGGTCGGCCGCGAAATCGTTGTAGATCGTCCACTCCCCCACCTCGATATTCGGGTCGCTGACGACCTCTTTCAGATAGACCGTCTGCCGGTCCCCCTCGCGGGGATATATCTTATTTTTCATCTCTTTTCAATTCGATGTTCGGCAAAAAGCCCGTGATGACGCCCAGCAGGGGCAGCAGAGTGCTGACCCGGAAGATGAATTCGATGCTCGTCCGGTCGGCCAGCCACCCGAAGAAGGCCGAGCCGAGGCCGCCCAGTCCGAACATCAGCCCGAAGAAGACCCCGGCGATCATGCCGACCTTGCCGGGCATCAGGTCGGTGGCATAGACCAGAATGGCCGAGAAAGCCGACGAGATGACCAGTCCGATGACGACGGCCAGCACGATGGTCCCGGTCAGACCCGCATAGGGAAGCATCAGCGTAAAGGGAGCCGCGCCGAGGATCGAGCCCCAGATCACGTATTTGCGCCCGACGCGGTCGCCGACCGGACCGCCGATGAAAGTCCCCGCCGCCGAAGCCGCGAGGAACGCGAAAAGCGCGTACTGAGCCCCCTGCACCGACATCGAGAACTTCTCCATCAGGAAGAACGTGAAGTAGTTGGTCATCGAAGCGATATAAAAATACTTCGAAAAGACCAGCACGCCCAAGATGAGGAGCGCATTCCGGATTTTCCGTTTCGAAAGGCCGGGGCCCGCGGCACCTACGGCAGCGGCCGGCCTGCGGGCCGACAGGGCCAACTGGCGTTTGTACCAGTTTCCGATCTTCACGAGGATGAAGATAGCCAACAGCGCGGCCAGCGCGAACCACCCGATCGAAGCCTGCCCGAACGGAATCACGATCAGCGCGGCCAGCAGGGGCCCCAAGGCGCTTCCGGCATTGCCGCCGACCTGGAAAATCGACTGCGCCAGTCCCTTGCGGCCTCCCGAGGCGAGCTGGGCCACGCGCGAGGATTCGGGGTGGAAGACCGACGAACCGCAGCCGATCAGTCCGACCGACATCAGAATAAGCGAGAATCCGGGGGCAGCGGCGAGCGCGAGCAGTCCACACAGCGTGAAACACATCCCCACGGCCAGCGAATAGGGCCGCGGATGGAGGTCGGCCAACCGCCCGGCAACAGGTTGCAGGAGCGACGAGGTGAGCTGAAAAACCAGCGTGATGAGGCCGATCTGCGCGAACGTGAAGCCGAATTTCTCTTTGAGCAACGGATAGACCGCCGGAATGACGGACTGCATCATATCGTTGAGCAGATGGGTGGCACAGACCATCAGCAGGATCGGATAGACCGTTCTGCCCGCCCGGTTCATTTCCTGCGGTCCTTTCTCCATATCTGATACGAGTTCACGAAGTTCTGCCAGACGATATACGCCGTGGGGGCGATCGACGAAATGGGATTCAGGAACGACTGCGCCATCCACACCGCCAGCACCGTATTTTTCTGCCCGAGCGACTGTCCGCCCGCGGCGGGATCGCCGTAACGGCGGCCCAGCATGCGCCCCACCTTGAACTGCACAAGGCAGATCACCAGCGCGGCGAATGCGAGCCACAACTCCGTGGAGAGCGACGCATCGTGCAGGTCGATGATGAAAGCCGTCGTGCGGCCGATGATCACCAACAGCGACGCCAGCCACATGTAAAACGAAATCTGACTGTGATCCCCGACCCATTGCGCCGCTTTCGGAAAGACGAAGCGGCAGAACTGCGCCGCGGCGAAAGGCATCACCAACAGCGGCGCGATGCGGGCCAGAATCTGCGTGAAAGTACACGTCCCGGTCCCCGTGAAGGTGAGGATCACCGGAGCCAGCAGAGCGACCGCCATGTTGCACAGCAGACTGTACGTGGCCATCGTGGCGACGTTGGCCCCCAGCATGCCGCCGATGACCACCGCGGCCATCGCCACGGGAGCCAGCACGCAGATCATCGCCCCCTGCGCCACGATGTCGTTCAGAGGCCGCAGCGCGAGGTAGACCCCGATGCAGACCACCGTCTGAAACAAAAGCAGCCAGACGTGCAGCATCGAAGGTTTCATCTGCCTGGGTTTCACGCGGCAAAAGGTGACGAAGAGCATCAGGAAGATCAGCGTCGGGGTGATCATCTGATGCGTCCACGCTTCGAGCGCCGAAATCGGACGGCACAGCAACGCCCCGACCACCATGGCCGTCGGCATGGCGACGGTCTTCACGTTGCGGTGCAGGTGTTCCAGCAGGCGCATCTTACGACAGCAGCTCCTTCACCTTGGCCGAAATATCCTTGCCGTCGGCACGGCCCGCGAGCCTTTTGGACGCAACGCCCATCACCTTGCCCATCTCCTTCATCGACGTGGCGCCGACTTCGGCGATCAGGGCCTTCACCTCGGTGGTCAGCTCCTCCGGCGTCAGCTGCTTGGGCAGAAACTCCTGATATACGGCCACCTGGGCCAACTCCTCCGATGCCAGGTCCGCACGGTTCTGTTCGGTGAAGATCGCCGCCGAATCGGTGCCCTGCTTGGCGAGCTTCGAGATGATTTTCAGCACGTCGGCATCGGGCAGTTCGGCGATCTCCGGACCTGCGGTCTTGGCTTCGATGATGTACTTCTTGGCATTGCGCAGTGCGCTCAGACGCACCGTATCCTTGGCCTTCATGGCCTCCATGATCCCTTTCGAGATCTGTTGTTCCAGCGACATAGTATTTTGATTTTAAGTTTACTGTACCGACTATTTGATGTTTTCATTCAGCAGGAACCGCAGCGCGTCGCGCATCAGCCGGTCGCGTTCCGTAGGACTGAGGATCGCTTCGAAGGGAAATCCCACGACGAAAGTCCTCCCCTGCGCCTCGCAGGCCACAGCCGCCGTACGGTCGTTCTCGACGTAGCGCATCACGGCGAAAGCCCCCTCACCCACGGGTTTCAGCGCATCGGGCGACTCGACGATGTACCGGTCGGGGCGGTATTCGTCGTTGAAACGGTATTCGCCGCGCGAAAAGTCCTTGTGCGCCGTCACGACCCGCACCCGGCCCCTCTCGGCAGCCCGCCCGGTGTCGAGCGCACAATGCAGCACCTCCTCGGCGAATGCACGCCCCTCGCCCGGAGCCTCCTCCGCCCAAAGGTCCGAGACCACATAGGCGCCCGAAGCGAACAACGCACCTCCGTCGGCCAGATAACGCCGCAGAACGCTCTGCAATTCAGGCGAAAAGGTTTCGAACGCGGGGTCCTGCACACCGCGGCCGATCGTCGTCGTCCGCTGTTTGCCGAGGATGAGATCGACGGCCGGATAGCGCCCGAGCGTCGTCTCACCGCGCTCCACGGCTTTCAGCGAAGCCGAACAGAAGGAGTAGCCCGCCGCTGCCACGGAACGCCCGTGCAGAGCCGGATAGTCGAACGTGTTGCCGCCGATCACGTCGGTCTCGAAATCGCACCCGCAGGCCCCGAGGGCGATGCTGTCCACATCGCAGCGCGCCTGCGAGAGATCGAATACATGCTGCGCCCCGGCGAATGCGATGTCCTGCCGGTCAGGAACCCCGCCGTCGATCTCCATGCGGAAGCCCGCGAGCGAATCGCTGCGTTCGCTCAGCGGAGCGCTCACACGGTCGAACCCGTTGACGATCAGCACCCGGCCCCTCTCATCCGCTACGCGGCAGGCCGAGAGGGTCTCGCTCGGGAAACTCTCGCCGCCCTCGTTCATGGCCGTCACCCGGTAGCTGTATATATGTCCCGGCTTCTGTTCGACGACCAGACCGGGTTCATCGACCGGACGCCCGTTGTCGAATCCGCCGTCGTCCATGCGCGTATAGACCACATAGCCCGTCGGCGCAGCGCTCTTTTCCAGCGGGTCCATCACCGGGCTCCACGACAGCGCGACACGATCCTCCGCCGTAAACTCCGCGGCGAAAGCCTCGACGGGCAGCGGCTGCACGACATAAGGTAATCCGTATTGCGAACTGATATACCGCAAGATACCTTTATAGACAGCGCGGCTCACGAGGAATTTGAAACGCGGGTCGCTGCCCAGACGCATGTCGGCGAAATTCTGGTGCGAAAGCAATTCCAGCAGCATCGTCGGAACACCCGGAACACGCGCTTCGTAATAGGCGCGGTTCCACAGCCCGCGGCGCTGCCAGTCGGGTTCGAACGTGCGGCGGATGTCTTCGACGACCTGCGTCTGCACGAGGTCCGTGAGGTCGCGCGAACGGTAGCGGTCCGCCCCGCCGACGAACTTGCCCCCGTTCTCGCGGGTGTAGCAGATGCCCAGCGTCCCGACGATGCCGTCGCCGTCGCGGACGCCTGCGTCCGAGTGGAACGCCAGCGCCATATCGACCGGAATGCGCAGTCCCGCGGAGTCGGGCAGACGCTCCGAACCGCCCATCAGGGCGTTGACCCAATGGGCGCGCGACATGTAGTCGTCCTTGTAATCGTCGGTATTGTTTTTCGGCGTGTAGACCGCCTCGGGAAAACCCGCCCACTGGAGCCAGTAGCGTGCGCCCTCGCAGAAACGGGGATAGCCGCTGGTCTCCTCGACATACTCCGTGTCGGGCAGTCGCAGCGAGTCGCAGGGCGTGCGGGCGACGTTGCCGAAACCGCCGCCGATCTTCACGGCATCGGCCGAAACGATGCGGCCCGCCGCGCGCGAACGGTTCGAAAGGGTCACGACCTCCTGGCGCCCCGGAGCGAAGGCGAAGCGCCCCAGGTAGATCCACGTGCCGCCGCCCATCGTCTGATTGACGGCGTATTCGGTCTCGCCGCCGAGGTGGTGCACCGTATAATGCGCATCGTCGGCGCTTTCGGGCGTCGATTCATAGCTCACGTAGACCGCATATTCGCCCTGTTCGGGAATGTCGGCCCGCCAGACGGCACGGTCCGTCGCATCGTCCGACACGGTCCGCGTGCGGCGCGTCGTACCTTCGCGGAAAGGATTTTCACCCGTATGATAGACCTGCCGCAGGTGTGCAAAGCCCGGGCCGCCAGTCTCCCAGCTCCCCGTCTCAACATACTGCCCTGCGGCATCGTTGTCGGCCAGCACCTCGAATTTCTGCACGTCGCGTTCGCGCGGCAGCATCACGCAGGCCCCGGCGTTTTCGAGCATCGGGACCAGATACGGCAGCACGTAGCTCTGCGTATAGAGGTCCTCGCAGGTCTGCCACAGCATCGCGCGCTGCCATTTCCAACAGTTTTCGGGCTGGTCGAAATAGCGTCCGTGGCTCTGCCAAAGGGCGATATGACGCCCCGAAAGTCCTTTCGACGGAGTCGCGGCGGCCGAGAGCGGCGTGACCAGCGGCCGTTCGGAACGGTTGGTGAACGGCACGATCTGCCGTTTTGCAATCTGCTTCTTCAGCTGTGCGGCGTTGCGGCAGGCCAGCGGCACCAGTTCGCCGATCTCGCGCCGGTCGGTATAGATTTCGATGCGGGCCTTGCGGAACTCCCGCGGCAGCAGCGCGCGCACCGAATCGCGCAGGGCGCGCACATTGTCCTCGCGGAACGGATAGTAGGACAATCCGACCGTGGCATAGATCTGCACCCGGCTGCGAGAGGCTTTCACGGCCTCGATCCGCACGGTGGTCGGTTCGGCTTTCTGATAGCCGCCCGTGATCTCCCGGGAAACGACACGCGACAGCATCCGGGCGATTTCGGCACGGGAGGCCGTTCCGACCTCGGCGGCAGAGACAACGCCTAAAGCAAAGATTGATATAAGCAGGGATAAAATTTTATTTTTCATCTCGTTCAACAAGCAACGACATGCCGATCATCGTAAATGCGGCATTGTAAATCAACAATTCGAACCCGATCCGGTAATCCCACGCCTCGCGGGCCCACCACTGCACCAGCGCACTCAGCACCGGAGCCGCGACGGCGACCAGCGGAATCCAGCGGTCGCGGACCTTGCGGCGCGTGAACATCCCGAAAGCGAACATACCCAAAATCGGGCCGTAAGTATAGCCGGCGACCTTATAGACCAGGTTGATAACGCTGTCGTCGGCCCAGTATTCGAAAGCGAGGATCACGGCGGCCATGCCCAGCGCCATCAGTATATGAACCCCTTTGCGAAGGCGCGTGAGACGCTCCTCGCCGCAGCGTTTCGTGCCTTCGAGAATATCGACCGTAAAGGAGGTCGTGAGGGCCGTGAGGGCCGATCCGGCGGCTGAATAGGTGCTTGAGATAAGCCCCACAACGAACAGGATGCCAACGACAAGCGGCAGTCCGCCATCGACGGCGACCAGCGAAAAGACCTGATCGCTCTTGGCGGGCGGCGTCAGGCCGCTGCGCTCCATGTAGAGGTACAGCAGCACGCCCAGCACCAGGAAAAGGAAGATGACGAAGATCTGGCTCACGGCCGTCAGCACGATGTTCTTCTGCGAATCACGCGGCGTGGCGCAACTCAGGTTGCGCTGCATCATATCCTGATCGAGTCCCGTCATGGCGACCAGCAGGACGATGCCTGCGGCGAACATCTTCCAGAAATAGCGGTCCGAAGCGGGATCGTCGAAGAAGAAAATCCGCGACATCGGCGAGGCCGAAACCTCACGGACCGTATCGGAGAACGAAAGTCCGAGTCCCCGCATGATGAAGACGATCGACAGCACGAGGCTCGCCACGAGGCAGAGGGTTTTGAGCGTATCGGTCCAGATCAGCGACTTCACGCCGCCCTGCTGGGTGTAGAGCCACACGAAAAGCATCGTTATCAGGGCATTGGCCCAAAACGGAATGCCGTAGTGCGAGAAGACCAGCAACTGCATCACGGCGCAGACGACATAAACCCGCAACGCGGCCCCCAGCATCTTGGAGATGAAGAAAAACCACGCCCCAGTGCGGTGCGATGCGACGCCGAAACGATCGTCGAGGTACTCGTAGAGCGAGACCACCCGCAGGCGGTAGAAGGTGGGTATCAGCACGAAAGCCACGACGAGCTGCCCCACCGTGAAGCCCGCGACCATCTGCATGTAGGAGAACGAATCGACGGCCACGGAGCCCGGAACCGAGATGAACGTCACGCCCGACATGGCGGCTCCGATCATGGCGAAGGCCGCCATGTACCACGGCGTGCGGCGGTTTCCGGTGAAAAACCCGGCATTGTCGGCACGGCGGCCCGAAACCCACGCCACGACGAACAGGACGGCTATGTAGCCCAAAACGGCGGCAATGACAGCAGCAGGAGTCATAATTACGGAAAAAAAGTCTCTTTACGCCCCCAAAGATACAAAAAATAGGAACACGGCGGACGTACGAAGCCGATTTTATAGGTCCGGCAGAAGATCGTATATTTTATTGGAAAACCGGAAAAAATTCCTATTTTTGTTCTCAATTAAAACACTAAAACCGTAACAGACATGGCATTTCTCAAAGAATTCAAAGAGTTCGCCCTCAAAGGCAACGTAATGGACATGGCCGTCGGCGTCATCATCGGCGGCGCATTCGGCAAGATCGTATCGTCGCTCGTGAACGATATTCTCATGCCCCCGATCGGCGCATTGATCGGGAACACCGACTTCTCGCAACTCCGACTCGACATCTCGAAAGTGCGCGACATCACGTCGAGCGCCGTGCAGTCCGTAGAAGGCATCGTGACCCAAGGCGATGCCGCGCAGGCTGCGGCCGCCGCGGAACCGATTTACTGGAACTACGGCGCATTCATCCAGCAGTGCGTGGACTTCACCATCCTGGCGCTCTGTGTGTTCCTGATGGTCAAGCTGATGAACCGCCTGATGAAGAAAAAGGAGGCGGCTCCGGCACCCGCTCCCGAACCGCCCGCACCGTCGAAGGAAGAACTGCTGCTGACGGAGATCCGCGACCTGCTGAAAGAGCAGAAGAAATAAACGCACGGCAACGGCCCTGCGGCGATCCGGCTTCCCCGAGGGAGCCGGATTTTTCGATGTATGTGAGCGGGTTCAAAATAAAACGAAACACAAAACCGAAAGAAATGATTGTTGTTTAGCCGAAAATTATTATTTTTGCGAAACACAAACCCATAAAAACGAAACCCAACCATGAACAGGGAACTCAGAACGGCAGGGCTCGGCCTGCTGGCGGTCGCCGCCGCGGGATGCGCCCCGAAGCAGGAAACGCGCCCCAACATCATCCTGGTACTGGCCGACGACATGGGAGCCGAATGTCTCGGATGCTACGGAGGCACCAGTTACAACACTCCGCACCTCGACGCGCTGGCCGAACGGGCCATCCGCTACGAAAACATGCACGCGACACCGCTCAGCACCCCGTCGCGCGTGCAGCTGATGACGGGCGTCTACAACGACCGCAATTATGTCAATTTCGGATACATGAACGACGACGACCACACGTTCGCCCATCTGGCCCGACAGGCCGGCTACTCGACGGCCGTGGTGGGAAAATGGCAGCTCGGACGGTCGCGCGAAATGGTCGGCAAACTCGGATTCGACGAATGGTGCCTCACCCAGCTGCAAATCTACAAGGAGCTGGCCGGAGAGCGGGCGACGGACCGCTACGCATTCTCCTACGTCGATGACAACGGCCATTACGAATTCAGCTACTATGCGCCGGACGATTTCCAGCGTTACGCCTTCGAATACATCGACCGGCAGACCGAAGCCGGCAAACCCTTCCTGCTCTACTATCCCACCCCGCTGGTACACACGCCGCACGTCGCCACGCCCGATTCGGAGTGCTGGACCGACGATCCGGACACACGGTTCAAGAAAGACTCCCGCCATTTTCCGGACATGGTCGCCTATCTCGACAAGCAGGTCGGGCAGCTGGTGGCGAAACTCGAGGAACGCGGCATCTGGGACAACACGATCCTGATCTTCGTCGGCGACAACGGCACCTGCCCCCTCATCACGTCGCAGATGGAGGACGGCCGGCAAATAGAGGGCGGAAAAGGCTCTCCGACGGTTTACGGAACGCATGTGCCCCTGCTGATCGCATGGGGCGACAAGATCCGCGAGGGACGGGTCAGCGACCGTCTGGTGGACCTGACGGACTTCATGCCGACGATAGCCGACGCTATGGGGATCGAGATTCCCAAGGAGTGGGGCGCGGAAGGCATATCGCTCTACCCGGAGCTCTGCGGGCAGGAGCCGCTCGAAAGGGAGTTCTCGCTGCTGCACTTCAACCCGCTGTGGCCCCACAAGACCTACCCGCGGGCCGCGCGGTGCGCCTACGACAAGGAGTACAAATATTACTGGGACGGACGGTTCTACCACTACGCTGAAGACCCGCTGGAAGAGCATCCTCTCGACATTGCGGACTGCACGCCCGAGGTACAGGCGCTCCACGCACGGCTGAAAGCCCGGGTTGACGAACTGCCGGGATGGTATCCGGACAAACCCGGGGCGCCGCGCCACGGCGACTACAAGAGTTTCTACGACGCCAAACCGCAGCAATGACACGAAGGGTCCGGCCTACTGGCCGGACTTTTCGTCCGGGGCATACTCCTGCAAAACATAGGTCGTGAAGATCGGGAAGAACATCATGCCCAGCGACGGCAGCAGCACGCAGAAGATCTTGCCGATGACCGTGACGGGGAAGATCTCGGCGCCGACGGTCGTGACGTTCATCCACGCCCACCAGAGCGCGTTGCCAAAGCCGTGGAGCTTGGGGTTGGCGAGCGCCTCGTAGTCGTAGAAGACGAGGGCCGAGATATAGGTGAAGACCACCACGGTAAAGATATAGGCGACGAACAGCCGCCGCATCTTGGTGCCGCGGACGAGCCACCGCACGATGATAATCATGGCCAGAAAAGCCCGCAGCAACGGAATCAGCCCCACGAGGATCGCCCAGTCGTGGGTCATGCGCAGGCCGCTCCACGCGAGAATGTTCAGGTAGGGAACCGACAGCAGCAGAAACGGCAGGTTGCGCCAGAAAAAACGGGTGCGGCGTTCGGCTGCGGTCCAGCGGACGAAAAAATCGCACAGAAAGACGAGACAGACGATAAACTGAATGGTCAGGTACGTTCCGGACATGTGGACATGGTCTCCGGCGATGATCTCCCACGAGAGAGCTGCGAGAAGCACCAGTCCTGCGGCGACTTTGACGGCGCCGAGCGTATCGGCAAGCCCGTCACGGGCGGTATCGGTAAGGGACATAGGTTTGAAATTTTCATGCAGGAGGTTCAAAATCAATGCCACAGCATTTCGCGGTGAATTTTTCATGCGATTTTTTGCCGAAAGATTTTGCACGATTGAAAATTTCTATTACCTTTGCACTCGCTTTCAGCAATGGCGGGTTAGCTCAGCTGGTTAGAGCGCATGATTCATAATCATGAGGTCCCGAGTTCAAGTCTCGGACCCGCTACTTCGAAAAACCGGAGGTCGTGTCGGACCTCCGGTTTTCTTTTTTTATATTTGCATCATGAAAACACTATGCAGAATCTGTCTGGGCACGGCCGCCGGACTCGCGCTCGCAGGGTGCTCGCAAAAATTCAAAAGCGCCGAGAAAGAGATCATAAATGCCGGAGACGGCGGAATCATGCGCGTACTGACGGTCACCGACCGCAGCGATTCGCTGACGCTCCGCCGCAAATCGGCCCCGATGGCCGAGGGCATGGAGCGTTCGGACGACTACGAAACGCTGCGCCGCCGGATGCTCGCCACGGTGCGGGACCCGGAGAACACCGGCGTAGGGATAGCCGCCCCGCAGGTGGGCATCCTGCGGCGGATGATCGCCGTACAGCGGTTCGACAAGCCGGGAGAGCCTTTCGAAATCTATCTGAATCCGGAAATCGTCGAATACTCTGCGGAAACGGCTCCGGGACGCGAGGGATGCCTCTCGATTCCCGGCTGCTACGGCGAAGTGACGCGCGCGCAGCAGATCGTGCTGCGCTACCGCGACGAACAGTTCGCCGAACGGACGGAGCGCATCGGAGGCTTCACGGCCGTCATTTTCCAGCACGAGGTCGATCACCTCGACGGCATCCTCTACACCGACCGGATGGACGGAACGCCCTTGCAGCGGGAATAGAGCAGCAAGAGGCGCAAAAAAATTCCGTCCGCAACGCATTCGGGCGCTGCGGACGGAAAAATGCACGCAAAAAGCGGAGAGAGCTTATTCAATCTCCATCAGCACGGCATCGGTGGCGACCGTCTGGCCTTCGGCGACCAGAATTTGCTTCACCGTACCTGCATAATCGGTCGTGATGGAGTTCTCCATCTTCATGGCTTCGAGCACGAGAACCTCGTCGTTCGCCTTGACCGTATCCCCCACTTTCACTTTGAGTTCGATCACGCGCCCCGGCAGCGGAGCCGTCACGGTGTTGCCCGTAATCACGGCCTTCGCCGCTTCAGCGGGCTTCTCCTCGGCCTTCACGGCGGGTTCGGCAGGCTTCGAAGCCTCGTAAGCCTTTACTTTCATATTGGTAAGGAACGTCTTGGCCACGAGCGGGAAGAGTTCGAGCAACAGCACCTCCTTCTCGTCGGCCGCGAGCTTCACACCGCCGGCCTCGGGCAGTTCGGGATTGGGCTGCATCTGGTATTTCGACGTGTCGTAGGGCGTCTCTTCGCGGACACCGCAGATCTTGAAGCGGAATTCGGGATCGACCTTCACCGGCGTTTTGCCGTATTCGCCCTTGACCAGCCCCACGAACTGCGACGACTTGTTAGAGTACATCGGCCGTCCGGCCTTCTCGTCGAGAGCGCAGTTGACGGCCTGGGCGCCCACGATCTGCGAAGTCGGGGTCACCAGCGGCGGCAGGCCAGCGGCCAGGCGCACCGTCGGGATCAGCTCCATAGCGCGGGGAAGAATCTCCTCGGCCTTGAGCTGTTTGAGCTGGGCGACCATGTTCGAATACATACCGCCGGGAATCTCGGCTTTCTGGACCAGCTCGTTGGGAGCCGGGAAGCCGAAGTAAGCCTCGATCTTGCGGCAGGCGTCGAGCGTAGCGTCCTCGTCATCACGCTGGGCGGCGGCGATGGCCTTGTCGAACAGTGCGTCGATCTCGTCGGGCAGCGTGTCGGTCAGCGGATTGAACGCCTTGGGTTCGGGTTTCTCGACGCCGAACACCGACTGGTTGAGCTCCTTGCGGATGTCGCGCAGCTGGGTGTTGATCTTGGCGACGGCCTCCATATTGACGCCCGTCTCGATGCCCAGCTTCTTGCAGAAGACGTGGATCAGTTCGATGGCCGGAGCTCCGGTGCCCTCGGCGAAATACCAACAGTTGGTGTCCACGACATCCACCCCGGCGATGATGGCCGAGAGCACCGAGGCCAGTCCGTAGCCCGGGGTGCAATGGGTATGGAAATCGACGGGAATCGAAAGGTTCTTCTTGAACAGCCGCACGAGCGTGGCGACGCGGCGCGGCGGGATGAGTCCCGACATGTCCTTGATGGTGATCATGTCGGCGCCCAGCGCGGCCATCTGCTTGGCCTTGTCGAGGAAATAGGCGTCGGTGAAGACCGGCTTGGGATTCGATTTGCCCGTCAACTTGGCCCAGAAGCCCAGTTCGGGGTATTTCGGATCGACCGTGTAGCAAACCGCACAGTCGGCGATGCCGCCGTACTGCTTGACGTATTTGACCGTCGATTTCACGTTATCGACATCGTTCAGGGCGTCGAAAATACGCATGATCCCCAAGCCGCTCTGAATCGAATTGCGGCAGAAGCCGTCGATGATTTCGTCCGTATAGGGCGAGTAGCCGAACAGGTTGCGGCCCCGCGAAAGCGCCGTGAGTTTCGAGACATCGCCCACCGCCTTGTAGATCGTTTCGAGGCGCGTCCAGGGATTCTCGTTGAGATAACGCATCACCGAATCGGGTACAGCGCCGCCCCAGACCTCCATAGCATAGAAATTGGCATCTTTGTAGAACGGCAGACAGCGGTCGATCTGCTCCTGGTTCATACGGGTCGCGAACGACGACTGCTGGCCGTCGCGCAACGTAAGGTCTCTGATTTTGAGATTTCTCGCCATTTTTGTATTTTATTGATTTATAAGGGTTCTTGGCATGAATCCTTTGTTATTTCAATAACAAAGGTAATAAACCCTTATGAATATGCAATCATTTTCCGGAAAATTTTCAACGGAACCGGCATATTCGCCCGCTCACCGAGACGAAACATCCGAGAAACCACCCCGATGTTCCGGGCCGTCGTCCGGAGCGGAAAGCTCACTCGGACCTGCGGTCGAGATACGTGCGCTTGAAGATATTGACGCAGAAAATGAACATCGCCAGCATCAGCGGCCCGAAGATGACGCCCATGAACCCGAAAAGCGACAATCCGATGAAGACCCCGAAGATGGTGACGAGCGGATGCGTGTCGGCCATCTTCTTCTGCATGACCATCCGCACGAGGTTGTCGATCTGCGTGACCACCAGCCCGCCGTACATCGCCAGCCCGATCCCCGCGCCCCAGTTGCCGTCGAGTCCCATGTAGAGTGCCAGCGGCAGCCACACGAGCGCCGTGCCGACGATGGGGAGGATCGTCGAGAAGCAGGTCAGCACACCCCAGAAAAGCGGCGAGGAAACCCCAAAGACCAAATAGCCGACATAAGCCACGATGCCCTGGGAGACGGCCAGCAGCGGAATGACGATGGCGTTCGAACGGACGATCATGTGTATCTCGCGCATCGCGCTGCGCGCCGTGCGGCGGTTGAAAGGCAGGAGTTCGCGGCAGTAAGTCTCCATGCGCAGGCCGCCGATGAGCATGAAGTAGAGCACGAACAGCAACACGACGACATTGACGGCGAAGTCGAAAAGGCCGCCGACGATCCACTGCCCCATCCGGGGGATGAAGGCCATGAGCGACCGGACATTGCCCTCTTGGAGCGCGTCGTAGCCCGTCTTTTCGCGGATCAGCCCGGCGACATGCTTCACGGGCGTCAGGATCGAATCGGGATCGAGCGTGACACCCTGAATCCGGTCAACGACCATCCAGACGATCAGGCTGATCGGGATCAGGAAGAAGAGCACCGCTTCGCCCAGCAGCAGCGAAGCCGCAAGGCTCCGCCGCCAGCGCCGCCGTTCGCTCAGGAACCACATCTGCCGCCGCAGCAGCACGTAGATGGTGACGGCTCCCAGCAGGCCCCCCAGAAAGGGTGTCAGCTCGACGAAGATCGTCACGCCCAACCCGACGATCAGGACGAAAAGCGAGTAATGCCAGTATTTTTCCCGGATCGAAAGCATACTTCGCCCCGACGCAAGTAACGTGCCGCAAGCCTCCGGGGCCGGTTCTGCAAATTGTTGAAACATTGTCCAATAAAAATCCCGATATTCTATTGCGGCGCATAAATATTTGATTTATATTTGTGCCATGAAAATTATGGTTGGCATCGTCCGGGTATCGGTCTGTCATAAATCCGGGTACCATCGCAATATGGGTTCCATGTGGCGAAAGCGGCGGTATCATACCGTGTAGAATGAAGAATAAAGAGGGATATTCCTGTCGAAGGGAATGTCCCTCGATGCTTTTACGAACAATAAAAAACAAACAACCCTTTCCAATTATCCATTAAACTCACAAGCGTATGAAGAAACTTTTTCTACTCATGCTCTCGATTTTCGCCTGTTGCGCCGCGAACGCGCAGGTGACGACATCGGGAATGAACGGTACGGTGGTTGACCAGAACGGACAGCCGCTCGTCGGCGCCACGGTCATCGCCGTCCACACCCCCTCGGGCACCCAGTACGGCGCGGTGACCGACAAGAACGGTAACTACAACTTGCAGGGCCTGCGCACGGGAGGTCCCTACTCGGTGACCTTCTCGTTCGTAGGCTATCAGTCGGTCGAGTTCCCGGGACTGATGCTGTCGCTGGGCCAGACCCTCAAGCGCGACGCATTCCTCAAAGACAGCCAGGAGCTCGAAGCCGTGGTCATCAAGGCCGACGGCAAGAACAGCTCGATGAACGTCAACCGTGCGGGCGCCGTCACCAGCATCTCCAACGAGCAGATCGAACTGATGCCTACGGTGAACCGCAGCATGAACGACATCATGAAACTCACGCCGCAGGCTTCGTCCACCACGTCGGGCCTGGCCATCGGCGGCGGCAACTACCGCCAGTCGTACGTGACGGTGGACGGTGCCGCCTTCAACAACATGTTCGGCATCGGCGGCAACCTGCCCGCAGGCGGATCGCCCATCTCGCTCGACGCATTGGAGCAGGTATCGGTATCGGTAACTCCCTTCGACGTACGCCAGAGCGGCTTCACGGGCGGCGCCATCAACGCCGTCACCAAGTCGGGCACCAACGACCTGAAAGTATCGGCATACCTCTATTCCAAGAGCGACCAGCTTCAGGGCGACAAGTACGACGGCGGCAAGCTGTCGCTGAGCGAGATGCGCGACAACACCCTCGGATTCAGCATCGGCGCCCCGATCATCAAGAACAAGCTCTTCGTGTTCGCCAACTTCGAGCGCGAGTGGAACACCACCCCGGGCAACTCGCGTCTGGCCCGGACCAACGACACCGGAGAATTCGGCGGCAATACGCAGTACAACCGTCCGACGGCTTCGAAACTCGACGAGATGAGCCAGTTCCTGATCGACAACTACGGCTACAACCCCGGCGCTTATCAGAACTACTCGGTGAAAACTCCCGGCTACAAGCTCATGGCCCGCGTGGACTGGAACATCAACCGCAACCACGCGCTCAACGTACGCTTCAGCCGCACCCAGAACAAGTATTCGTCGGCCCCGTCGTCGTCGATCTCCCCGCTCGATGCCAGCAAAGTGTATGACAAAGACACTTACGGCCGTACCTCGAACTACGCCATGTATTTCCAGAATTCGCGCTATTATCAGGAACAGAATTTCACGTCGGTAGCCGCCGAACTGAACTCGCGCTTCCTCGACAGCCGTCTGACCAACACGCTGCGCTACACCTATTCGCATCAGTACGAGCCGCGCAGCTACGACGGCGGCATCTTCCCGACAGTGGATATTCTGGAGCCTACGGACAAAGGCGTCAGCGCCCTGTACGCTTCGTTCGGTCTCGATCCTTTCACCGAGGGCAACCTCCGCGAAGTATCGACCCACATCGTAACCGACGAGATCGGCTACACCATCGGCAAGAATCATCTGGTGGCCGGTCTGCAATTCGAGCATAACTTCACGACCAACGGCTACCAGCAGGGCGGCGCGGGTTATTATGTTTACGAAAGCTGGGACGATTTCAAAAACAACAAAAAGCCGCTGGCGTTCCGTATCGCCCACGGCAACAACGACGACCTGGCACAGGCATATCCTTCGTTCACCCATATGCAGTATTCGATCTACCTGCAAGACGAGATCAATTTCAGCGAGCGTTTCAAGGCTACGGTCGGACTGCGCTTCGAAGTTCCGGTCTATCCGTCGATCTCCGACAACGAGAACAAGGACTTCACGCAGGCTTTCGCCGACTACGGCGGCTACAAGACCTCGGACATGCCCAAGGCACGTCTTTCGGTGGCTCCCCGCGTAGGCTTCAACTGGGACATGACCGGCGAGCGCAAATACATCCTCCGCGGAGGCACGGGCATCTTCACCGGCCGCCTGCCGTTCGTATGGCTCGTATCGGTTGCCGGAAACAGCAACTGTATCCAGAATGGTCTGACGCTTTACAAAAGCGAGGTCGGAGAAAATAAGATGCCTTCGTTCCATACCAATGTCGGCGACATGTTGAAAGACGTATACGGCGGAACCTATCAGAAACAGGACCTGGCAGCCAACACGCAGCCGACCATTCTGGACAAAAAGCTCAAAATGCCTTCGACGTGGAAAACCTCGCTGGCTCTGGACCTCAAACTGCCGGGCGATGTCAACCTCAATATCGAGGGTATCTATAACAAGGACATCAACTCGGTAACCGTCACCAAACTCGGCATGGTCGAGAAAGAGGGCGGCATCCAGCTCCCGGGCGAGCCCGAGGCGCGCGTCTACTGGAATAGCCAGAATATCAAGAACAAAGAGGGTAAGACCATCAACCCCTATCTGATCACCAATACCGACGACGTGGACGGATACTATGCTTCGATTTCGGCACAGCTGTCGAAGACGTGGGGCTTCGGTCTGTCGGTAATGGCGGCCTACACCTATTCGAGCGCCAAGAACGTAATCGACGGTATCGGCGACCAGGTAACCTCGGCATTCAGCACCAACACGTTCAACAAGAACGGTTCGAACATACCCGAAACCGGATTCGCATCCTACGTATCGCCCCACCGTATCCTGCTCAACGTAGGCTACCGCCTCGCCAACAAGAACGGCGCTTCGAATTTCGGCCTTTACTACGAGGCCAGCCAGCTCGGCTACATCGGCAGCTACTCCTATTCGCGCTACTCCTATACGATGTACGTGCAGAGCGGCAAGTATCAGAATGCGGTGACCAACGACCGCGGTGCCGTGAACCTGCTCTATATCCCGACCCGTTCGGAACTCGACGACATGCCGTTCACGAGCGACGAGAACAAGGAGGCGTTCTGGAACTTCATCCAGAAAGACAGCTACCTGTCCGAGCACGTCGGCGAGTACTCCAAGCGGGGGGGGGCTGTGATGCCGTGGTATCACACGCTGAATTTCCGCTTCTCGCAGGATTTCTACATCAACGTCAAAGGCAAGCGCAACACGATCTCCCTCGGCCTCGATGTCACCAACCTGGCCAATATGCTCAACCGCGACTGGGGTAACATCAAGCGCATGAACTCCAGTTCGATCCTGGCATGGGACGGCAGCAACTACACGTTCACCGCACCCAAATGGTCGAAGTATGCCAGCACGGTATCGACCTGGTCGGCGATGTTCAGCATCCGCTACACCTTCAACTGATCCTTCGGAACCGCATACGACAAAGGAGGGCAGGTGAAAACCTGCCCTCCTTGTTTATTCCGTTAGATTACAGCAGCCGGCTCCGCAGGGCCTCGCACGCAGAGGCGGGATCGCGGTGATCGAAGAGGAAACCGTGGATGCCGAGGGCCGCGGCCGCTTCGATATTGGCTTCGCGGTCGTCGATGAAGAGCGTTTCCGAAGGCGTCAGGCCGTAGCGTTCGAGCAGAATCTCGTAAATGCGCGGCTCGGGCTTCACGGTGTGCTCCTCGCACGAAACGACCTCGCCGTCGAAAAGCCCGTAGACGGGGAAGCGGCGCAGGAAGTCGATGAACTCGCGCGACATGTTCGAAAGCACATAGAGCTTATACCCCGCCGCTTTCAGGTCACGGACGAGGCGTTCGGTGGGTTTCACGGGTTCTTGCAGGTCGATGGCCAGTTGCAGGACGGCGGAGCAGGTCTCCACGGAGCGCCCGGTCATTCGGCTGATCGTGGCGGTCACCTCGTCCAGCGTCGAGGTGCCGCGGTCGTACTCCTCCCAGAAGAGCGGCATCCGCGGAGCGCGGAGGAAGCTGAAAAATTCGAGCAGTTCGGGAGTGCACTTGCTTTTATCGCGGGCGAACAGCACGCCGCCCAGATCGAAAACGATGTTTTTCATGCCGCAAAGATAGTGCAAGCCGAGAGCAAATGCAAACGACGTTTGCGGTTTTGCCGAGACTTGGTGCGGGATTTGCAAGGGCTCCGGAAAACTTTATCGCCATGAATCACGGTATAAGCATTCTTTTCCGGGCCATTCCGCTCGCAATGGCTGCCTTCTGCTTCGCATACGGGGCCTACATCTTTTCGGCCGGGACCGACACGGCACGCCTCACGGCAGGTCCCGTCGTCTTCTACCTCGGGGCGATCTGCGTCGCGCTCTACTGCACCGCGGCGACGATCATCCGCCAGATCATCGGCACCTACACCGCTACCGCGAAATACCTTTTTCCGGCAATCGGATACACGTTCGCCCTGCTGACGCTCGTCAGCGGCGCCTTCATCCTCTCGTCGCAATGGACCGGGGCACTCGTCACCGGACACGTCGTCTGCGGACTGGGCCTCATCACGGCCTGCGTGGCCACGGCGGCGACCTCATCGACACGGTTCAGCCTGATCCCCAAGAACTCCGCCGACGACACCTTTTCGGTCAACACCGCCGGATTCACCCGGGCGCAGTCGTCGCTGCTGATCTTCATCGTCTCGGCCGTCGCCGCCGTAGCCTGGGTCTGGTGCATCCTGCTCTACGTGTTCGGAACGCTCCCGGCACACATCGTCGCGGGCAGCGTGATGTTCGGCATCGCCTGCGTCTGCACGTCGCTCATCGCGTTGGTCGCCAGCATCGCCCGGCAGGCCCGCGGCAGTTATACGATGGCCGAGAAGCGCAAATGGATGGGACTCGTGCTGACGATGGGATCGCTGGCTTTCGTGCTGGGGCTGATCCTGATATTCGCACTCCGGGGCGAAACGATCAATTTCGTGGGATTCGTGCTGATCGGCCTGGCGCTGATCTGTTGGAGCATCTCGAGCAAGGTGATCCTGCTGGCGAAGATCTGGCACGCCGATTTCCCGTTGGCCAACCGCATCCCGATCATCCCCGTGCTGACGGCTCTGACGTGCCTGTTCCTCGCGGCATTCCTCTACGAAGAGGCCCTCTTCCAGGCCAAATTTTTCGTCCCTGCACGCGTATTAGCAGGCTTCGGGGCCATCTGCTTCACGCTCTACTCCATCGTCTCGATCCTCGAAAGCGGAGCCGGCAAAAAGGCATAGTTCCCATAACAGCGTTACGGACAGCGAGATAAATCCGCCGGGCCGGCATCTTTTTACGATGCCGGCTGTTTTTTTACGATTTTGTCACAGGAAAGTATTCCGTCTTTGTGAAAAACTTTCTTATCTTTGAACCGCAGGCCGCCGCACGGCACGTACGCAAACCCAGACAAACGTCCATGAAATTCACTTTCGGCAGACAGCAAAACGACAGCGAACTGATCTCCGCGATCATTCGGGGCGATGTCGGCGCCTATGAACAACTCTTCGTGCGCTACTACCCCACGCTCCTGCACTTCATCCGCGGCATGCTCAAAGACGACCACATGTCCGAGGACATCGCCCAGAATATTTTCATGAAGCTCTGGATACACCGCGAAAAGCTCGACAGCACGCAGTCGGTCAAAAACTACCTCTTCGTGCTGGCCAAGCACGAGATATACAACATCTTCAAGGCCAAGCGCACCACCATGCTCTCGCTGCTGCCTCAGCTCAGCGACCGCGACGTGGCGGACCGCGGAGCCTCGGCCGAGGAACAATACAATTATACGGAGCTGAACGCGCTGCTGATGCAGGGCATCTCGAAAATGCCGCCCCAGCGACAACTGATCTTCCGCATGAGCCGCTACGAACACCTCTCCAACCGCGAGATCGCCGAACGGCTGGGTCTCTCGGTGCGTACCGTCGATAAGCACATCGAACTGGCGCTGAAAGACCTCCACAGCTCGCTCTGTTGATTTTTCCGTTTTTTTCGATTTTTTTGCAGTTCCGGTTACGCAACCGGGGCCGTTCGGTTGTTCTTTATACAGCAGGATGACCGGAGCGAGGCTCCGCATCCGGCGGCGAACAGAGAAAAAGGACCTATGACCAAATTAAACGAATATTTCGACAATGAACTCTCCGCGCAGGAGCAGCTCGAAATCCAGATGTGGCTCGCCGAGCACGGGGACAGCCCGGATTCGGAAGCACAGCTGGCCGAACTTTTCGACAGCCTGCACATCGACGACGACGCAGCGGCCCGTGCGGCTTTCGGGCGCGTCGCCCACCGGCTCGGGATCGCCGGAGGGCAGCCGTCCGCACCCTCGCGCCGTGCACGTATCGTCGCCTGGAGCCAGCGGATCGCCGCCATACTCGTCGTTCCGCTCCTGTGCGCCGTCTGGCTGCTCTACGCCGACCGCAAGCCGGAGGCGGAATGGCTCGAGCAGCAGGTTCCGTACGGCGAAATGGCCTCCCTGACACTTCCCGACGGCACGCAGCTGCACCTGAACTCCGGCAGCCGCATCACCTATCCGTCGGCTTTCACGGGCAAGGAGCGCCGGATTTTCGTCGAAGGCGAGATATTCGCCGACGTGGCGAAAGATCCCCGCAAACCCTTCATCATCCAGTCGGGCGAAGTCGGCATCCGCGTTCTGGGAACCCGCTTCAACTTCAAGTCCTACGCGAATACCGACTGTATCGAGGTGTTGCTGGTCGAAGGCTCCGTCCGGTTCGACATCGACGCCCCGACGCGCAAACAACAGCTGACGATGAAGCCCGGCGACATGGTGCAGTACGACCGCGCCACGGGCGACATCGACCTCACGACGTTCCAGCCCGGACATTTCAAGTCCTTCGCCGACGACCGGGCCATCCATTTCTTCAACCTGCGCATGCGCGACATCGCTTCGGACCTCGAACGGCTGTTCGGCACGCACATCGTCATCCTCGACGAAGCGCTCGCCCAAGCCCGCTATTTCGCCTATTTCACCAACAACGAGAATCTGGACCAGATACTTTCCGCCATCAATTCCGATCGCAAGATGCAGATTCTGCGCCGCGACGGAGTCATCTACCTCTCGTCGAACCGATCCCGCTAAACTTTTACGCCGAAAAACGAACCTCACACACAAACCCGAAATGCCTATGAGAGACTGACCGCCCCACCGCCCTCCTTTTTCTGTTCCTTCTCTGTGACCCGCCCGGATGCCACCGATCCCGGCATACCCGCCTTAAACTCGAACCTTAAATAAACCTATCATGGGAAACGACTGCAATCGTCGGGGAACTCGCTTTGCGAGACTCCTCTACCTGGTTATTCTCTGTATGTTGCTCAGCCCCGCCGGGGTTTTCGCCCAGACGAAGAGAATCAACCTCGAATTGAAGAACGTAACCGTTCAGGAGGCCATAGCCACGCTGAACCGTACGGAAAATTACTCCATCATCGTCAGTTCGGACGAGGTGGACCTCACCAAACGCATCTCCGTTTCGGCCAAAAACGCCACCATCCGCGAAGTCCTCGACCAGGTATTCGCCGGGCAGGAGGTGACCTGCACCATCGACGGACACCGTATCTCCGTCACCAAGAAACAACCCTCGGCAGCAGCCAAACCGGCCGCCGCACCGAACTCCGTGCGCGGACGGGTGACCGACATCAAAGGACAGCCGATCATCGCCGCGACGGTGGCCGTCGTGGGCACCCAGAAAGGTACGCTGACGGGCGTGGACGGCGATTTCGAACTGACGGACATGAAATTCCCCGCCAAGCTCAACGTCTCCTATCTGGGTTACATATCCCAGATCGTGGAAGTCAAGGAGGGGGGGGGGAAATTCTCCGCTTGAAATCGTCCTGAAAGAGTCGGACAACCTGATGGACGAGGTGGTCGTCGTGGGCTACGGCACGCAGCGGCGGGCCAACCTCTCGGGCGCCGTGGCGACCATCAGCGGCAAGGATCTCAACGCCCGTCCGGTGGTCTCGGCCGCCAACGCCCTGCAAGGCGCCGACCCCTCGGTGAACATCACCTTCGGAACGGGCTCCCCCGAATCGTCCTACGCCATCAACATCCGCGGTTCGATCTCGCTCAACAGCGGTTCGCCGCTCGTGCTGGCCGACGGCGTGGAGGTGAGCCTCAGCCAGATCAACCCCAACGACATCGAATCGGTGTCGGTGCTCAAAGACGCCTCGTCGTGCGCCATCTACGGCGCCAAGGCGTCGGCCGGCGTGGTGCTCATCACCACCAAGGCGGGCAAGAAGGGCGAACGCGCGCGCATCACCTACAACGGCCGCTTCGGCTGGGCCAGCAACACCACCTCGACCGATTTCATCGACACGGGTTACGACCACGTGCGCATCGTCAACCAGTTTATGAACGACTCGTCGGACGGCACGATGAACATCTTCCGCTACACCGAGGAGAACGGCGGCCTGCAAAAGCTCTACGACCGCCGCAACGACCGCACGGAACATCCCGACCGACCGTGGGTCGAAGTAGGCGACGACGGCAAGTACTACTATTACGGCAATTTCGACTGGTACGGCTATTTCTACAACCGCGTGCGTTCGCAGCAGGAGCACAACCTCTCGCTCTCGGGCGGAACCGACAAGGTGACCTACTACGCCAGCGGCCGCTTCTACCAGCAGTACGGCATGTTCAACATCAACAAGGACAAGTACACCGACTATGCTTTCCGCACCAAGGTCTCGGCCCAGATGACCCCATGGCTGAAATACTCGAACAACATCAGCTTCGACACTTCGGGCTACAAATACGGCGGACACTACGACTACGAGGGAACGATCAACGCCCTGCAATCGAACATCTGCGCCGCATTCCTCCCCTACAACCCCGACGGCTCGATCGTCCAGTACGTCAACCAGCTGGGCAAGAACTCCCCGATCGGCGCCGGCCGCGGCGGGCAGATGACCGCCGACCGTTCGAAGAACTCGAAGGAGAACCGCTACCTGACGCTTTCGAACCAGTTCGACATCACGATCGCCAAAAAACTCGTCCTCACGGCGGCCTATGACTACCGCCAGCGCGACCGGCTCTACAAATACCGCAACAACACGTTCGAATACTCGCGTCAGGAGGGCGTCATGGAGACCTTCACCTCGGGATCGGTCGAGAACTCCTACCGCGAGGTGCACTACGGCTACAAGGGCCACAACGTCAACATCTACGGCACCTACGAGAATTCGTGGGGCGGCCACCATTTCAAAGCCACCGCCGGCGGCCAGTACGAGGATTACCGTTCCACGTCGCTCGACGTGAAGCAGACCGACCTGTCGAGCGACAACATCGACTCGTTCACCGTGGCGACGGGCCCCATCACCCTCTCACAGGAAATCCTGACCTACCGCACGCTGGGATTCTTCGGCCGCGTGAACTACGACTACGAAGGGCGTTACATCTTCGAGGCGAGCGCCCGCGGCGACGGTTCGTCGCGCTTCGAGCCCGACCACCGCTGGGGATTCTTCCCCTCGGCGTCGGCCGCCTGGCGCATCAGCGAAGAGTCGTTCTTCGAGCCCGTGCGCGACGTAATGAACAACCTCAAACTGCGTCTTTCGGTGGGCAGCCTGGGCAACCAGCAGGTATCCGAATACGCCTACATCGAGCAGATCAGCACCGACAACCAGATGAGCTACACCTTCGACGGACTGGAAAAGGCTTATTACGCCAACGTCTCCGATCCGCTGTCGTCGGGACTTACGTGGGAGACCGTGACCACCTACGACGTGGGACTCGACGTGGGAGTGCTCAACGGCCGTCTCAATTTCACGGGCGACTACTACATCCGCGACACGAAGGACATGCTCACCACCTCGCTCACCCTGCCCGACGTTTTCGGCGCCAAGACCCCGAAGGCCAACTGCGCCAACCTGCGCACCAAGGGCTGGGAGATCACCCTGAGCTGGCAGGATGAATTCCAGCTGGCAGGAAGCCCCTTCTCCTACAACGTATCGGCCTCGGTGGGCGACTACATCACCAAGATCACCAAATACCACAATCCCGACCGGCTGATCTCGGACCACTACGTAGGCAAGACGCTGGGCGAAATCTGGGGCTATCACGTCGAAGGACTGTTCAAGACCGACCGCGAAGCGGCCGAATACCAGGCCAGGATCGACGACAAGGCGGTCAACAACCGCGTGTATCAGTGCAAGGGCCCGGCCGGCAACTACCTTCGCGCGGGCGACGTGCGCTTCGCCGACCTCGACGGCGACAACGTGATTTCCGAAGGCTCGGGCACGGTGGACGATCCGGGCGACAAGCGCATCATCGGCAACTCGCTGCCGCGCTACAACTACTCGTTCCGCGTGGGATTCAACTGGCTGGGCTTCGACGTATCGGCCTTTTTCCAGGGCATCGGGCGCCGCGACTGGTATCCGGCCGCCGGGCAGGCGTCCTACGACTTCTGGGGCCCCTACGCATTCCCGCCCACGTCGTTCATCCACAAGGATTTCTATTCGGAGTGCTGGTCCGAGGACAACCGCAACGCCTACTTCCCCCGTCCGCGCGGCTACAACGCCTATGCCGGCGGCTCGCTGGGCGAGACGAACGACCGCTACATCCAAAATCTCGCCTACCTGCGGCTGAAAAACCTCACGGTCGGCTACACCGTGCCGCAGAAACTCACGCGCAAGATCGGCATCGACCGCGCCCGCGTCTATTTTTCGGGCGAGAACCTCTGCTACTGGTCGCCGCTGAAACGGCACAACAAGACCATCGACCCCGAACTCGCCGGATCGTCGAGCACCAGCAAGAAGGACTCCGGAACGGGATACGCCTATCCCAAGACCCTCTCGGTAGGCGTCGATATCAGCTTCTAACGCATAAAGAGAACGACAGATGAAAACACTGCACAAAATACTGGCGACCCTGCTGCTGGGCGCCGCCTGCTCGGGCTGCGACCTGACCCTCATTCCCGAAGACAAGGTCACCCCGCAGACCTATTTCCAGTCGGAAGTGGACCTCCGCCTGTGGACCAATCAGTTCTACACGCTGCTCGACTCCCCCGACAGCGCCTCGGGGCTCAACGCCGACGACATGGTGGACAAGAGCATGGGCGACGTGATCTCGGGAACCCGCATGGCCTCCGACGAAAGCGGCTGGACCTGGACTTCCCTGCGCAAGATCAACTATTACCTGCAAAACTCCCACAACTGCACCGACGAGGCGGCCCGCACCAAATACGACGGCGTGGCCTATTTCTTCCGCGCCTATTTCTACTACGTGAAGGTGCGCCGTTACGGCGACGTGCCCTGGTACGACACGGTGATCGGTTCCGAGGAGGAAGAGCTGCTGAAAAAGCCCCGCGAGGATCGCGGCATCATCATGGACCACGTGATGTCCGACCTCGACGACGCGATCGACATGCTCCCGCGCGACAAGGACGTAGCCCGCGTGACCCGCTGGGCGGCGCTGGCCTTCAAGTCGCGCGCCGCGCTCTACGAAGGTACGTGGCGCAAATACCGCGGCCTGCCCGACGCCGACAAATACCTGCAACAGGCCGCCGACGCCGCGGCGACGTTCATCGCCGAAAGCGGATACTCGCTCTACAAGGAGGGCACGGAGCCTTACCGCGACCTCTTTTGCAGCGACGACGCCAAGCAGAGCGAAGTCATTCTGGCCCGTCTCTACAATTTCGAGGGGCTGAACCTCGCCCACAGCGTACAGTTCAACATCCGCAATGCGGCGACGGGCTTCACGCGCCGTTTCATGAACCACTATCTGATGGCCGACGGCTCGCGCTTCACCGAAAAGGAGGGCCACGAAACGATGTTCTACACCGAGGAGACCGCAGGCCGCGATCCGCGCATGGCGCAAACGGTGCTCTGCCCGGGATACGTCGCCAAGGGCGAAAGCTCGGCCACGCCGAACGACATGACCGCGATGACGGGTTACGAGCCGATCAAATTCGTCTCGACGGCGGCCCACAGCGGCGCCTCGAAGGGCACGTCCGACTGGCCGCTGTTCCGCACGGCGGAGGTGTATCTCAACTATGCCGAAGCCAAGGCCGAGCTGGGCACGCTGACGCAGGACGACCTGACCGTTTCGATCGACAAGATCCGCGAACGCGCCGGCATGGGCGGACTCGACATGGAGGCCGCCAACGCCGATCCCGATCCGTTCCTCCTGGCCTGCTACCCCAATGTCACGAAGAGCGCCAACACGGGCGTAATCCTCGAAATCCGCCGCGAACGCACCGTGGAAATGGTCATGGAAGGCCAGCGCATGTGGGACATGTTCCGCTGGAAAGAGGGTGCGCAGATGGTCAACGAAACGGCACCCTACCACGGCATCTACTTCCCCGGCCCGGGCCTTTACGACATGGACGGCGACGGCAAAAACGATCTGGAACTCTACGCCACACAGCAGACCAGCACCCCGGCCGACGGACTGACGGTGTTGAAAATCGGTTCGGACATCGTCCTCTCCGAAGCCGCCGACAACCGCGGCTACGTCGTGGCGTGGAATGCCCTGAAATACACCTGGAACGAAGAACGCGACTACCTGTGGCCCATTCCGGCCGACCAGCGCGTGCTGACGGGCGGACTGCTGACCCAGAATCCCGGATGGACTGACAGCACCAATTTCGACTGATGCTTTTTGCAACCACGAAAAAACAAACGGCAATGAAACGAACCATGATAACAACGCTTTTGGCATCGGTCCTCCTCTTCGCGGGCGGGTGCAGCGACAACTTCGACGACTCCGCGCTGTGGAAAGGCGTCGATGAGATATACAACCAGCTCACCGAACTCGGAAAACAGGCCGACGAACTCAACAGCCAGGTGCGGCTGCTCGCGTCCGTCGTCAACGGCGGGGTCGTAACCTCGATCACGCAGGACGCCGAGGGCAACAACGTCGTCCGCTACAAAGGCGCCGACAACGTCGAACACAGCGTCACCGTCGCCACGAAGGACGACGTGACCACTGCGCCGATCCTCGGCACGAAGGAGGAGGGCGGCGTGCTCTACTGGACGACCACCGCAGGGGGCAAAACCGACTTCCTGAAAGACACCGACGGGGCCAAAATCCCCGTCGCCGGACGCACGCCCGAAGTGGCTGTCGATAAGGAGGGTTACTGGACCGTCAACGGCCGTCGGCTGACCGATGCGGCAGGCAGTCCGCTGAAAGCCGAAGGCAAGGAACGATCGCTCATCACAGGCATTTCGCGCGACGCCGCCGGCAACGCAGTTTTCACGCTGGGCGACGGCTCGACGGTGTCGGCTCCGGTCTTCGACGCCTTCAACATCGTCTTCAAGGTCGGCGACACGGTGCTCGGGGACGAATATGTCGTTGAGGACACCTCGCAGCCGCTCACGATCGGCTACGAGATCACAGGCGAGAAGGCCGGCGAAACGATCCTCAAAATCATGCGCACCGAGAAACTCGCGGCCGCGGCCGACACCGCTGCCGGAACCATCGCCGTCACCTTCGGCGATGCGTTCGAAGAGGGCAGCTTCGCCGTGATGCTCTGCGACACGGAGGAAAACGTCCTGATCCGCGTCGTGCGCCTCGCGGCCAAAAGCGCGAAGCCCGAATACTACGGCATCAAGACCGCCGAGGACCTGCGCAAATTCGCCGAGGCCGTCAATTCCGGACGCAGCTACGACCGCTACCGCGACGAGAGCGGCGACGTGGTGCTGCTGAGCGACGTAGACATGACGGGCACGACGGAATGGACGCCGATCGGTACGGCCGAGAATCCCTTCACGGGCAAGTTCGACGGCAAGGGATACACGATCAAAAACATCGGTTGGACGGCCGACGCCGCGAAATCGACGGCACACGGTCTGTTCGGCGTGCTGAATCAGGCCACCGTCCGGAACCTCACGGTCGGCGTCAAGGGCGACAAGCACACCATTCGGGGAACCGCCGGGGCAGGAACGGCCATAGCGGGCATCGCAGCGTTCGCCACGGAGTCGCTCCTCGAAAGCGTGACCAACAACGTCTCGATCTCGTTCGAGGCCGAAGACCCCGCCGGGACGCTGGTCATGCTCGCGGGAATCGTCGGGCAGATGACCGGAACGACCATCGGCGGCACCTCCGCCGCGGTGAAGTGCGCCAACAACGGCGACATCACCACGGGGCCCATCGCCAACACCGCCAACGGCGCCACGGGCATGCAGGTCGGAGGCATCTGCGCCTACGTCAAGGCGGCGGAGAACAACCTCATCGGCTACTGCACCAACAACGGCCGCGTGAACGCACCTTCGGGACGCGGCGGCGGACTGGCCGGAACCTTCGAGAAAGGCACCATCGCCAACTCGCTGAACAACGGACTCGTCGAGGACGATGCCGCCGGGCAGTATGCTGGGCAGAAGGACAAATACGGCATCAAGCGCATGGGCGGACTGGTCGGCGGTTCGACCACGACGGGCTGCGTCATCGAGAACTGCAACAACCTCGGCAACGTCATCACCCATCTGGGATGCCGCACGGGCGGCTTCTCGGGCCACAACCTCGGCACGATCCGCAACTGCAAGAACACCGGGGCGATCATCGGCAACGTGACCGTCGACGGAACGAACCTGCACGGTCCCGGCTGGGCCTGCGGATACAACCAGAGCGCATCGCTCATCAAGGGCTGCATCGGATACGGCTTCGTCGGCGACTACGACACCTACAAGGACGCCCCCGCGACGGCTCCCGCGGCCATGCACACCACGGCCGTCTGCCACAAGCAGTCGAATTACGACACCGAGGAGAACACCGTGGACTGGTCGCTGCCGGCCTACTACGACTGGGAGCTCAAACAGAGTGTCCAGCTCCACCCGGGCGTGAGATACACCTACTACGAGTTCACCAACCTGCCGCGCAAGATGCATGTGCTGGAAATCGACCTGACGAACGAGTCCGTGGAGATCGCAACCTCGATGGCCGACGACCTCGTGCCCAACCCCAACGGCAACAACAACGGCAACAACGGCAAGAACATCCGCGAAACCTTGTCGGAGAACTGCGCCCGCAAGCGCGCCGAGGGGCAGAACATCATCGCCGGCATCAACACCGGGTTCTTCAATTCGCACGACGGATTCCCCCGCGGCCTGCACATCGAGGAGGGACGCCCCGACTTCGTCAACAACAAGACCGTGCGCACGTCGCTGACCAACCATGCCAACGCCTTCACCGTCTTCAAGGACCGCACGGCAAGCTGCGGCAAGAAGGTCTTCACGGGCAGGATCGAGGTCGGCGGCACCGAGTACGAATACCACTCGATCAACGACACGATCCTGCGTCAGGGCAGCGTCTCGCAGGAGGCCAACCTCTACACGGCGCGATACAAGAAGACGCCCCACCCCGGGACTCCGTCGCTGACCAACCCGCTGCTCAGAAAAGCGCTCTACGTCGTTGCGAAGAACACCTCGGGCAACCCCATGACGGTCAACGACGGCTGGTTCGAAGCCACCGTGACCCGCATTGACGACGGCCGCACGACGGAACTCGCCGAGGCACCCTACCTCACGGCCCCCGACGAATGGGCCGTACAGCTCACCGGAGCGACGGCCGAGGCGTTCGCCGCGAAACTCTCCGTGGGTTCGACGCTCCGCATCCGCGCCGATGTGGCGGTGGACGGCGTGTCGACCCCGATCCTCACGCAGAACTCGACGATGTATCACCTGCTGGACGACGGCGTGGACAAGAAACTCTCCTCGTCGGTCTACGACCCGATGACCTATGTGGGTGTGGACCAGTCCAAAACGAAGGTATATTTCTTCGTCATCGACGGCCGTCAGGACTGGGTATCGATGGGCGTGAAGTTCCCTGAGATGGTCCGCATCGCCCAGAAATTCGACTGCTGGAACGTAACCCGTTTCGACGGCGGCGGCTCGACGACCATGTGGCTCTACACCGACGGTGCGGGCAAGGTGGTCAACAAGCCCTCCGACTCGAAAGGCGAGCGCAGTTGCATGAACTACATGCATGTGCGGATCAAACAGTAACCCTTAAACCGAGAGAACAATGAGAAAGTTATTGAACATCATACTGCTTACCGCCGGTTTCGTCCTCCTTTGGGGATGCGACGAGTACGACGACGGGCAGCTTCGGAAAAACATCGACGCCATCGAGCAGGAACTTACAGCGGCCGAAAAGCGCGTCGCGGAGCTCAACGACGAGATGAACTCGCTCACAGCGCTGGTCAACAGCAGCTTCATCTCCTACCTCAAGCAGGACGACAAGGGCAATTACGTCGTCTGCTACCGCGACCGCGGCGGCGAGACGAAAACCATCACCCTCGCCACGCAGGACGACGTGGTGACCGCCCCGATCGTCGGAGCCGGGGAGTTCGAAGGAAAGCTCTACTGGCGCACGACGGCGGACAACGGCGAGACCTATGAATGGCTGTTGGACGCCGGGGGCAAGATGATGCCCGTGGGCGGCGTGCCTCCCACGATGGGCATCGACGCCGAGGGTTTCTGGACGGTCAACGGCGAACGGTTCACGGGCAAGGACGGCAAACCCGTGCTGGCCAATGACGTGAGCAACACGCTGTTCCAAAAGGTCGAGACCGACGAGGAGAGCGGCAGGGTCCGCTTCACGCTCGCCGACGGCAGCACGTTCGAAATTCCGGTATTCGAGGCCCTGAGCATCACGTTCGACGCCGCCCCCGTGACGGCCGTCCCCGACCGTTCGGCTCCGGCCTACATCAAGTACACCGTGTCGGGCAGCGAAGCCGAAGAGGCGTATGTGGACTATTTCACGGCCTGGAACGTGACGGTCGAGATCGACAAGTACACCCGCACGATCTCGGTGAAACTGGACGAGGGAGCCGAAGAGGGCAACACGGTCATCTTAGTTTCGGCCGGAGGCAACACCGTGCTCAAGCCCCTCTTCTTCACCTACGGAACGGCCCAGATCGCACCCCCGACGTGGGACCCGCAGTTCGGAACCGGAACCGAGGTAGCGCTCGAAGGCGAATTCACGGAGTTCGACATCAAGGTGTCGGCCGACATCGCATACGACGTGACGATCGCCGAGGAGTGCCAGTCGTGGCTCAAACCCGCCCCTGCGACGCGCGCGCAGATGGTCACCACGACCCATTCGTTCGTGGCCGACTACTATGAGAACGACAGCGGCGCCGACCGCAAAGGGTCGATCACCTTCTCGAACCGTCCCTACGGCGTGACCGTGACGCTCGGCGTGCGCCAGTCGCCCGTCATTCCCGACACTCCGGCCGAACCGGGCATCGCAACGGGCGCCGACCTAGTGGCTTTCGCCAAAGCGGTCAACGCCGGCGGCAGCACGAGCCGCTGGGAGAACGCCTCGGGCGAAGTGGTGCTGCTCAACGACATCGACCTCTCGGGGCTCACCGAGTGGACTCCGATCGGAGCGGGCAAAGCCACGGGAACACCCTCGTACAATACGCTGGTCAATCCGTTCTCGGGCGTATTCAACGGCCAGGGCCACACGATCAGCGGCATTCAGTGGACCTTCGACGCCGAGAGCGAGACGACCCACCTCCACGGCCTGTTCGGTGCGCTGAAGGGCGCCACGGTCAAGAACCTCAAGCTGGGCGCCGCGGGCGACCAAATCACCGTCACGGGGGCCAGTCAGAACGTCGTGGCCGTCGGTGCGCTGACGGGATACGCCGAAGGTTCGACGATCACCGCCGTCACCAACAACGTTTCGGTCATCCTCACGGGCGACAACCCCGATGCGACGCTGATGATGCTCGCCGGTATCGCCGGATGCGCCAAATCCACGGTCATCGGCGGTGAAACGAAAGCCGACGCCGTCGTCAACAACGGCGACGTGAAGACCGGGCGCATTACCAACACGGCCAACGGCAGCACGGGCATGAACGTCGGCGGTATCTGCGCCTTCACGCTCGGCGGAGGCATCAAGATCGACTACTGCACCAACAACGGCGAAGTGAGCGCCCCGACGGGACGCGGCGGCGGACTGGTCGGCACGCTGGGCGGTTCGACGAGCGAGGAGAACGGCACTGCGGTCAGCAACTCGGTCAACAACGGCACGGTGCAGGACGACGCCGCGGGCCAGTACGGCGGCAGCAGGGACTACTACAATTACAAGCGCATGGGCGGTCTGGTAGGCGGTACGGTGACGAACAACAACATCCGCATCGAGTACTGCACCAACAACGGCAATGTCTTCTCGCAGCTGGGATGCCGCACGGGCGGTTTCGTGGGCCACAACCAAGCCACGATCGTCGGCTGCGTGAACAAGGGCACGATCCTGGCCAACATCACCTACGACGCAGGAGCGCCGCAGCACGGTCCCGGATGGGCCTGCGGTTACAGCGCCAAGGGGCTCGTCACGCAATGCGCCAAAGGCGGCCGCGTCGGCGAATGGGACACCTACAAGGACAACCCGAGCGGCGCCCCCGAAGCCACGAACGACAACGCTCTGTGTTACCGCAACAGCGAATATTTCGATCCGTCGCAGAACTACTAACGCTTAATCCAGACATTCATGAAACGATTCCTATATTTCTTGCTTCTGACCGCCGTCACCTTCGCGGCAGGTTGCAGCGACTACGACGATTCGGAACTCGGCGGCCGCATCGACGGTTTCAAGGAGCGGATCGCCAGGCTCCAAAGCCGCATCGCATCGCTCAACGAGCAGCTCGCTGACCTGAGCGAGCTGACCTCGGGCAACGTCATCACCGCGATGACGCAGGATTCCGAAGGCAACTGCATCATCACCTACAAGGACAACAAGGATGAGGAGAAGAGCGTCGTGCTGGCCACCGTTGACCAGATGCTCAACGTTCCGCTGCTGGGCGTGGAGCCCGATGCGGAAAGCGGTCTCTACTACTGGACGGTGACGGCCGACGGACAGACCGCGCCGCTGCTGGACAAAGACGGCGAACGGGTTCCCGTAAGCGGCCACACCCCCGTGGTGTCGGTCGATGAACAGGGATTCTGGACCGTCAACAGCGAACGGCTGAACGACGCCGCAGGGCGCCCGATCGAGGCCAACGACGGCGAAAGCTGTCTGTTCAGGGAGATCGCCCGCGACGCCAACGGCAATCTGTCGCTGACGCTCGGCAACGGGAAGGTCATCACGCTGCCCATCCAGCAGGTGCTGAACCTCACGCTCTCGACGGCGATCAACACCACGGTGGTCGATACATCCGCCCCGATGACGGTCAAATACACGCTGCACGGCGAACACGCCGCCGACGCATTGGTCGGCATCGCCGCAGCCGAGGGCGTCGAAGCCGCGCTCGACAAGGAGCAGCAGCAGATCGTCGTCACGTTCCCGGCAGGATTCAGCGCGGGACACCTGATCGCGGTGGCCTACGACATGATGGAGCACACGGTGCTGCGCCCGGTCTTCTTCGCAAAGGCCGCGAGCGACCGCATCGAGATTCGGACGGCCGCCGAACTGGTGCAGTTCGCTGCCGATGTCAACGCCGGCACGGGCGCACAGCTGATGACCGCCGTGCTGATGAACGACATCGACCTGAAAGACGTTGCCCAGTGGACGCCCATCGGCAACGGCACGTTCGCCGCCACGACGGCGGCGTCCACCCCTTCCGGAGCCGCCTTCGAAGGGACGTTCGACGGGCAGGGATACGCTCTGCGCAACCTCAAAATGGAAGCGGCGCTCACGGGCGACAACCAGGCATACGGCCTGTTCGGCGTGCTGAAAGGCGCGACAGTCAAGAACCTCGTGCTGGGAGCCGAAAACGGCGACACGGGGTCGTTCAAGGTCTCGGGCAACGGCGTCACCTCGACGGGCGTTATCGCCGGGGCCAGCGTCGAATCAACGATCGAGGAGTGCACCAGCTACCTCCCGATGGAGTGTCTGGGCAACGGCGCTTCGAACAAACTGATGACCATGGGCCTCGTAGGCTTCGTCTACGGAGCCGGCACAAGCGACGAAACCGTCACGAAGCTCATCGGGCTGAAGAACTACGGTGCCATGAAGGCCGTGCCGGGAGCCGCCAGCGGCGCCGGGTTCACCTCGACGCAGCCGGGCTGCATCGCGGGCGTCTCGAACACCTCGCGCACATCGACCTTCAGAAACCTCATCACACGCTGTGCGAACTACGGCGACATGACCGTCTCGACGGGCCGCGCTTCGGGCATCGTGGCCGCAGCGAACACCTTTACGGTCGTCTCCGAATGCGAGAACCACGGCGACATGCTGAACACCTACGGCGAATCGGGCGGCGGACGCCTGGGCAACATCACCTGTATCCTCGGCACCTCGTCGGCGGTCGATGGCTGCACGAACTACGGCGACATCGTTGCCACCAATGCCAAGACCCACGCCGGAGGGCTCGTCTGTCTGACCAACTCCGCCGACAGCGAGGTCGTCAATTCGGCCAACTACGGCAACGTGATCACCGACCTGGCGACCTACCGCGGAACGCTCGTGGCCAACATCAACAACGGCGCGAAACTGGACAACAACACCGCCGGAGGCGGCGTGGGATCGTACAACGGCGGCAACTACGTGATGGTGCAGATCGACGAAACCAACTACATGGACTACATCGGCCTGATCAAGACGGGCAATGAGGACAAGGTGACCAACACCAAATACGGAGGCGACATCTCGACGGCCAAGGGCATCCGCACCGCCGACGATCTGGTGGCCTTCGCAGCGGCGGTCAACGCCGGAGGATCGCTCGACGAATGGCTGAACGAGGACGGCGAAGTGTGCCTGCTGACCAATATCGACATGTCGGCGGTCACGGAGTGGACCCCCATCGGCAAGGCGGCTTTCGAACTTGCAAGCAACAAGCTCACCCTCACGGGAACGCCCTTCGCAGGGCATTTCAACGGGCAGGGCTACCGCATCCGCAACCTGAAAATGGTCGCCGCGGGCAGCGAGGCGGGCGCGACATACGGATTGTTCGGGGCTTTGGCCCCGGGCGCCGTGGTCGAGAATTTCTCGTTCGACACGGGCTGTTCGCTGACTGTCACGGCCACGGCAGGTTCGTCGAACGGCGTGGTGGCCGGAATGGTCCACGACGCCACCGTGCGCGACATCACGAGCAGCGCACCGATGCACTTTCAGGGCACGGCGGGCAGCGTCCGCATCACGATGGCCCTGATCGGCACGGCCTTCGCCGAAACGGCGGGCGTCACGATCGACAACGTGAACAACAACGGCGCGATCACGGCCGAAAACCGCGACAACAACACCGCCGGAGGCGCCACGGGCTACCACATCGCCGGCATCGTGGGATTCTCCTCCAACGACGGATCGTCGCAGCAGAAAGTCATCATCTCCGACTGCATCAACTACGGCGACATGACTTCGGCGACGGGCCGCACGTCGGGCATCGTCGCCGCGGCCAACCGCTACACCCAGCTGACCAACTGCGTCAACCACGGCGACCAGATGAACACGTGCCCCAAGGAGGACGCCGGGCGTCTGGGCAACATCACCTGCAACATGGGCACGGGTTCGTCGATGAGCGGCTGCACGAACTACGGGAACCTCACCTCGACGACCGGCGCCCGCTGCGGCGGCATCACGTCGATGTCGAACACCGCTACGTTCGAGAACTGCGCCAACTACGGCACGATCCTCAGCGACGGCAACCGCGGCGTTTTCTGGGCCTACAACAACGGCGTGGCGCAGTGGACCGACTGCACCGCAGGCGGCAAAGTCGGCACCTACAACAACGGCTCGCCCGTCTTCGACTCCTACGCCGAAGCCGATCAGGCCAACTACCTGGGCAAGCAGGGCTCGAACAAATCGACGCTCACGAACATCGTCTACCAAATCGGCAGCACGGGCGGAGGCGGTACGGGCGGCGATGCCGAACTGCGCATCCTCTTCATCGGCAACAGCTTCACGAAAGACGCCGTGGAGCACCTGCCCGGCATGCTGAAGGCCGCAGGTCTCGACAAGGTGAAGATGACGCACATGTACTACGGAGGCCGCACGGTCCCCGAGTACAACAACGGATTCGCCACCGTGAACGACTACCGCTGTTACGAGTGCGGTCCGGGAGCCGCCGGATGGACCGAACTGATGAACAAGACGATCAAAGAGGTCGCCGCATCGGACCGATGGGACATCGTGACCATCCAGGAGCACACCGGCAAGGTCAACGCCTGGTCGTGGACTTCGACCGAAAAGGAGGCCCTTCAGGGACTGATCGACAATGTCAAATCGACGCAGACCGGAGCCATGCCCAAGTTCTATTATATCCTCTCGCAAGCCTACGGCGACCCGGCGATCGTCAGCTACTCGCAGCAGACGGTGATCGTCAACAATTTCGCCTCGTCGCAGGCGGACATGTACGCCGCCATCGTCGCGCAGGGTAAAAAGGTGATGGCCGAAGTCTCGTTCGACGATGTGATCGCCACGGGAACCGTCCTGCAAAACCTCCGCACGTCGAAGCTCCAGAACTCGATGGACATGACCCGCGACGGATACCACATGGACTACGGCATCGCGCGTTACGCCGCCTCGTGCGCCGTCTTCGAGAAACTGATCTCTCCGGCATTCGGAGGCGTGACGCTCGACGGCAACACGTTCCGCTACACGACCTCGAACTCCACGGCGGGCAGCTATTCGACGCCCGTCACCGATGCCAACGCCCCGATAGCCTTGCAGGCGGCACGCTATGCCCTCGCAACGCCCTACGCCGTGACCGACATGTCGGACATCGACCAGGAGAAGCCCGACAACGGCATCGAGGATACGGAATTCGACGACGACAAGAACAAAGAGTAAATCCCGACCGACATGAAAAAACTGCATATCATTCTGTTAAGCGCGGCGCTGCTGCTCGCCGGCTGCACCCGGGACCCCGAAATCACCGACCCGGCCCCGCTTCCCGCCTCGTCAGGGCTGATCATCAAAGCCGCCTGCACGGCAGCGACCCGCACCGACATCAACGAAGGCAAGAGCACGTGGGAAGCCGGCGACCGCATCACGGTCGTATACGACGGCGCTGCCTACGAATACACCGCCGCCGAAGCCGGCACCACGACCACCTTCACCAGCGAAGCGGGCATCGCCTCCTACGATGCGTCCAAGCCGCTGACAGCCTACTACCCCGCCACGACCGCCGAAGGCACGGTCGGCGTGGAGGCCCGGCGCACGATCTCGTTCCAGAGTGCGGAACAGGTCAACACGGCCTGCGCGCCGCTGGTCGGCACGCCGCTCGAAAACAACCTCTCGGAAGGGGCGCTGCACGTCTCGTTCCGCAACATCTTCTCGGTCGTCGAATTGCGCATCGACGCCGGAGAGCTGGACAGTCCGGCCCGGTCGATCACCGTAGAACCCGCCTCGGAAGAGGGTTTCGAAGGCTGGCTGACCTTCACCGGCACGGTCGATCCCGCAACGCTCGCCCTCACCCCGGCACCCGACGGGACCGGCACGAAGCTGACGCTGGATTTTCCCGAAGGAGCCGATCTGACCAAGCCCCAGACCATCAAATTCCCCGTCGGACGCTTCACCTCCCCGGCCGGGCTGAAACTCACGCTGACGACCGCCGATGACAAGACCTACACGAAAAACGTCTACAAATCGGGCATCCGCACCTATAACGAAAAGGACGGCGTGTTCTCGGCCCGCCATCTGGCGAAAGCGCTCTACGCCTTCGCACCTCCGGGCGGCATCTGGACGGCCGACGACCTCGTGGAGTTCGCCGCAGCGGTCAACGCGGGCGAAACCCTCGCCCCGTGGCAGAACGAGGAGGGCGTCGTCGTACTGCTCGACGACATAGACATGACGGGCGTCACAACATGGACGCCGATCGGCGACGCGACCTTCGCACTGGCCAGCAACGCCCTCACGATCAGCTCAGGACGCCCCTTCACGGGCTTCTTCGACGGACAGGATCACACGATCAGCAATTTCAGGATGGTGTGCGACAACGCCACTCCCAACCGCGCCTGGGGACTTTTCGGCGCACTGGGTCCCGGAGCCGTCGTCGAAAACCTCGTCTTCGACTCCTCCTGTTCGCTGGAAATCACGGCCTCGAAAGCCACCGACTGCGGCATCCTCGCCGGACTGGTCTACGACGCCGCCGTGCGCAACGTCACCAACGAAGCCCCGATGTCGTTCGACGGCTCGGCGGGCAACGTCCGCATGACGATGGGCATGATCGGACTCGCGTTCGCCAACGAAGGGGTCGTGCTCGACCGTCTGACCAACGAAGCCGACCTTACGGCCGAAAACGGCGGCAACAGCAAGAGCGATGCAACCGGCGTACAGATCGGCGGCATCTGCGGATTCAGCACCAACCACGCCAGCTCGGCCAACGCCGTCGCGTTCACCGCCTGCGTCAACCGCGGCAACCTCACCACCAAAGTCGGCCGCGCATCGGGCATCGTCGCGGCAGCCAACCGCTACACCCACCTGACCGACTGCGCCAACTACGGCAACAATTTCAACGAGTTCGCCACCGCAGGCGGCGCCCGCATCGGCAACATCACCTGCATCACGGGCACAGGCGCCAAATTCACCAAGGTCGTGAACCGCGGCGACGTGATCTGCAAGAACGAAGGGTGCTGCGGCAGCATCGTGTGCCTCGTGAACCACGACGACAACGAGTTCGTGGGATGCGAGAACTACGGCCGCGTCATCTCCGACCGTGACAACAACAAATACAAAGGCAGCTTTTTCGGGCAGTGCAACAAGGCCGCCGTATTCCGCAACTGCATCGCGCAGGGCGACGTGGGAACCTACAACGACGGCAATTACGTCATGGTCGGAATCAATGCCGACAACTACATGGACTACCTCGGGACCCACAGCGCTGCGGCTGTCAACGTCACGCGGGAGAACATCCTCTACTACCCTGCCGGATCGACCACTCCCGCCGAGGCGACTTTCAACGTCGCTCCCGGATCGGTCGGACTGAACGCCCTGGGAACCGACGCCGCCGTCGTGAGCCTCTCGGCCGCCGACTACGACTGGACCGTAAGCACGGGCGGCAGCGAATGGGTGAAGGTCACCGACCTGAACGACACGCCGCTCGCAGCGGGCACGAAAAGCCCCTACGTCCAGCAAATCCGCATCACGGCCGACGTGAACCCGCAGACCGAGCCGCGGTCCGCAACAGTTACCTTCGCCTCCACGGACCTGACGCAGACGGCGACCGTATCGGTCACGCAGGAGGCGGCAGGCCCGGCCTTCCCGAGCCAGTGGATCTTCTCGGCATCGACTGTCGGACAGTACAATACCCCGTGGAGTGTGTCGAACATGCTCCCGGCCACCTCGGGCAGCTCGGGTTACATCTCCGTCGTGCACGGCGAGGCCAATGCCGGACGGGAATTCACCCGCACGGTCAACTCCTACAAGCCCGCCGTCTCGACGATGGTCGAGGGCGACTACTGGCTCTACACCCTGCCCGTGAAGCGGCTCGAAGCCGGCACGGCCGTGGAGTTCGACGCCACGATGGCCGGCGAGGCCAATTCGCCCAAATACTTCATCGTGGAGTATCTCGACGGAGGTGTCTGGAAGAGCGTCGAAGAGGACCTGCTCACCGCACCCGAAGACCCTTCGATCCGCTACACCTACAAGTGCTCGGGCACAGCCACGGGAAGCGGCTACCAGCACGCCAGCGTCATGCAGACCGTCCGTTTCACCGATCCCGTCGAGGGAGCGGTGCAGATCCGCTGCCGCGCCGTGGGACGTTACACCTGCTCGGGAGGTACGCAGAACATCTCGGCGAGCAGTTCGGCGAGCCTGCTGCCGCCGTTCGGATTCTCGGGCTCCTATGTCCAGAACCTCGGCACGGCGATCCCGGGCGACACGAAGAAGGTGCTCTGCCTCGGCAACTCGTTCTCCTATTACAGCAATCCAGCGTGGATGCTCAAAGAGATCGCCTGGAACGAGGGGCATTACCTCAATGTCAAAGGGCACTTCAAGGGTTCGCAGAATTTCGGGCAGCATCTGGAGCTGTCATTCTCGACCGACGCCATCGACATCGGAGGCTACGATTACGCCTTCATTCAGGACCAAAGCCAGAATCCCGCGACCTACGGGCGCGACGGCACAGCGTCGATAGCCGCCAACTGCACGGCGCTGGCAGACAAAATCCGGGCGAAATCGGCCTCCTGCAAAGTCATTCTCGAACAGACCTGGACCTTCTCGGCCAGCAGCTACGGCGGATTCACCGACTTCGCAACCTTCGAAAACTACAACGCCAAAGGCGCACACGCCATGGCCGAAGCCGCCGGAACGTGGGTATCGCCGATCGGCGTGGCGTTCCGTATCGTGCGCGAAGGCTCTTCGGGCATCAACCTCTACCACACCGACAACAAGCACCAGTCGGTCTACGGCGCCTATCTGAAAGCCTGCGTCAACTACCTCGTGCTCTTCGGAGAGGCGTTCGGCAACTCACCCGCCGACTGCGGCATCGAGGCATCGAAGGCCGCCTACCTGCGCAGCGTCGCCGAGCAGGTCGTACTGGGACATGAAAACGAATACTTAATCCAACGATAACCTATGATACGAAAAATCAACAAACTGCTGATCTTCGCAGCGGCTCTTTCGGGAGCCGCCTGCGGGGAACAGGCCGGGACGCCGACTGCGGCCAACCGCGCCGAAGCCATCGTGACCGAAATCCACAACCCCTCCTCGCGGAAAGTCCTCGTCGCTTCGCACCGCGGCGACTGGCGCAACTACCCCGAAAACTCGATTCCGGCCATCGAATCGGTGATCCGCATGGGCGTAGACATCATGGAGCTGGACCTGAAACTGACCAAAGACAGCGTGCTGGTGCTCTGCCACGATCACACCATCGACCGCACGACCAGCGGCAAGGGCCGCGTCCGCGACATCACCTACGACTCGATCCGCCGCTGCAAGTTGCGCCGGGCTCACAACGTCGTCACCGACAGCCTGCGGATGCCGACGCTGCGCGAAGCGCTCAAAGCCTGCAAGGACCGTATCGTGGTGAACATCGACCAGGGCTACGAATACTACGACCTCGTACTGGCCGTCACCGAGGAGCTGGGCGTCACGGAGCAGATTCTCATCAAAGGCAAGCGCGCGCCCGAAATCGTGGCCGCGAAGTTCGCCGAACACCCCCGCAACATGATGTACATGCCCATCATCGACATCCTCAAACCCAAAGGGCAGGCGCTCTTCGCCGAATACCGCGAAAAAGGCATCGTGCCGCTGGCCTATGAAATTTGCTGGGACCGCCCGGCACCCGAGGTCGAAACCTGCATGCGGGAAGTCGTCGCCGGAGGTTCGAAACTCTGGGTCAACTCGCTTTGGGCATCGCTCTGCGGCGGACTGGACGACGACAGGGCTTTCGAAGGCGATCCCGCCGCCGTCTACGGAAAGCTCGTCGATATGGGTGCCACCATGATCCAGACCGACCGTCCCGAACTGCTGATCTCCTATCTCCGCTCGCGCGGACTCCACGATTAACCCCAAACCATCGACCGCTATGAAAAAATTACTGTTCCTGCTGCTGTGCGCCGGATTCCTTCAGGCCGGACCCGTTTTCGGATGGGGACGCGAAGGGCACGAAACCATCGCCAAAATCGCCGAGCGCAACCTGACGAAGAGAGCTAAAAAACGCATCGAAAAATACCTCGGGGGACACTCCGTCGTCTACTACGCCAAATGGATGGACGAATACCGCAAAACCCCCGAATACGCCTTCACCGACGGCTGGCACACGGCACCCGTCGATGCCGGACTCCGCTATACCGACGAGTTGCTGAACCCGAAACGGGGCAACGCCATCTACGGACTGGAACTGGCCGTCGAAAACCTGAAAAACTACCGCAGTCTCACCGACTCGGCCGTGGCTGTCAACCTCAAATACGTCATTCACCTGGTGGGCGACATGCACTGCCCGGCGCACATCAAATACACGACCCACGACATGAAATACGACGTACTGTTCGAGGACAAGTACCACAAACCGCACAAATTCTACGTTCACAGCGTCTGGGACAACGAGATCATCACCACCGCACGCATCTGGTCCGTCAGCGAATGGGCCGACGAACTCGACCGGGTTTCCAAAGCCGAACGGCAGGCCATCGCCTCCGGAACGCCCCGCGACTGGCTCCACGATGCCGCCGTGTGCTGCGAAGTGCAGTTCGAATGGGCCAAACCCGACGAACGGCTGGGGCAGGATTTCCTGAACAAGGCGCTGCCGCTGGTCGAGAGTCAGATTCAAAAGGCCGGATACCGTCTTGCCCGCATATTGAACGATCTTTTCGATTAAACAACGACGAATCCGAACCCCATGAACCGCTTCACGGAATTCTACCGCATCAGTCCCCCGGCCCCGGCCCGCGAGATGGATGCCGACGCGCGCTCGAAATACTACCGCCGCCTGCGTTTGCAGGCATTCGCGGCGGCGACGCTCGGATACAGTCTCTACTATGTCTGCCGCACGAGTCTCAATGTTATGAAGAAACCCATTCTCGACAGCGGAGCGCTGGATGCTTCGCAGCTGGGAGTCATCGGATCGGCGCTCCTCTTCGCCTATGCCGTCGGGAAATTCGTAAACGGATTCATTGCCGACTACTGCAACATCAAACGCTTCATGGCTACGGGACTCATCCTCTCGGCGGCGGTGAACGCCCTGATGGGACTGCTGGGGCTGGCGCATTCCGTAATTCCCACGGCAGTGATATTCGTGACGTTCGCCGTGATGTGGGGGATCAACGGCTGGGCACAATCCATGGGAGCGCCC